>VGSD01000028.1 GCA_016875155.1 Deltaproteobacteria bacterium
TGGAAGGGAGATCTTCCCATATGAAGACCTGAAACATTATCTTCAAGCAGATCTCGAATCAACGCTCCATCAGTTTTTTTCTCCGGAGGAGACTCAGAAAAATATTCCAATCATGCGGAAGAAATATGAGGAGGTCTATCTTTCCCATACCCACTTTCTTGATGGCGCAAAAGAGGCCCTTGACATGTTTTATAAGCGTGGGGTGATCCTTGGGGTGGCTTCCAATAAATTCGGCCGTTTCTCAAGAATGGCACTCAACCACCTGGGTGTGTCATCTTATTTTAAATCGGTGATCGGCGCAGGAGACGTTCCCCGAAACAAACCTTTCCCTGATATGATTCACGCCGCCCTTGGAGAGATGAAACTCTCTCCGGAAGAAGTGGTCTTTGTAGGAGATACCCTCACTGATATTGATACGGGAAAAGAGGCAGGAGTAGATGTCTATGCCCTTCCAACAGGGTTTCACACCCGGCAGGAACTATCGCAGAAGAAACCGAAACGGATATTAAGGGAGCTTAAAGAACTGGTGGGGTTGTTAGATCAGCCCTTATGATGTTTTCCCCCTCACCCTATCCTCTCCCACCCAGAGACTGTGTTGAAATCCCGTTCATGGTTCGAGAGCCTCACCACGAACGGATTACGAAATCTTAAGGATCAATCAATTAGCCGTTCGCCCTGAGGTTCTCGAAGGGTGAACGGTTTCGTGGGTTTTGTATCTATTTGCTCATCAAATCATCATACCAGGCTAAATTCTTCTTGATCAGCTCAGGGATTGCTAATTGATAAGGACAACGAGTTGAGCACTCCCCACATTCGGTGCAGTTTCGCCCCTTTTCAATCAACGTTTGAAACCAGTCGAGTTCCTGAGTGTTTGATCCAAACCGCTTAACGATAGACCTCAACCCCATGAGATGTTGAATGCTAATCTTCTCAGGACAAGGTTGACAGTAATCACACCTCCGGCAGAACTGATGATCCATCTCCCTTCTCAGGGCGTCGATATATTGGCGATCTGCCGAAGTGAGACCACGATTTTGAGAAAAGACTTCCCAGTTCATTCTTGCCTTCTCAAGGGTCTCTGACCCAGGGATGGGAAGGACATCAGGCTGACTGAGGACAAACCTTAAGGCCGGCCCTGGTTCTTCAATCACCCCACCGGAAAAAGGCTTCATGGCAATGATTCCAATCTCTTTGGCTCTGGCTAAGGGAAAGACTTTCTGATCGGCTTCGGGTTCAAGAAAACTGTAGCAAGCCATGATCACATCGAAATGGTTCTCCTCGATGGCCCTCTCGAGGACCTTTAGGCTATGGCTGGAAATCCCAATATGACCGATCAACCCTCTGTCTCTCATCCGTTGAAGTCCCTCATAGGCACCGCCAGGTCCCATCACCTGATCATAGTCCTCGAACCGATTGACCGCATGGAGATGATAGATATGAATTCGACTGACTTTCATCTGATTGAGGCTTTTTCGGACATCGTCCTCTATCTTTTCGGTTCGAAGTTGGGATTTCGACGAAAGGATCACAGATTGATCAATGGTCTGAAGGGCTAAGCCCAATTTATATTCACTGTCCGTATACCCACGAGCGGTGTCCAAGAGTTCCACTCCCATGTCAATCACCGCTTTGACCACTGAAATGGCCGCTTGCTCATTCACCCGTTGAATGGGAATCCCTCCCCATCCTAATCGGTTAACATAAAGGTTTGTCCGGCCAAGTCTAATTTTTTTCATTCTCTCTCTACCTCAAATATTCCTATGCTGTGTTTAGAAGATTGGTTTAAGGCAGGAATAAAAAAGAGTGGGTGTATTCGGTTAGTTCTCTTTCTTCTCCTCATCCTCCTGTCGTTTAAGAAAGGCTTGAATGTAGACGACTTTGTCCTCTTTTGGCTCTTCCTTCTTTCCGAAAGGAAAAGGCCTTCCGGACTTCTGATAGGCCTCCTCCAACTTATTGATGATCTCCTGGAGTTTGGGATCCTGGCTGACAAGATCGTTTACTTGATGGTCAAAATAGTCACTGGCGTTTTCAAGTCTTGAGAGGTCTATCTCTGTCTTCATCAACTCGTTCAACTTCTTCAGAACGCCATAGACGACCTTGATGTTTCTTGCCTGCAGATACTGGGGGGCATGGCCCCAAAGACTGATCGCCTCTAATTTCCGCTTTCTTGCGGCCTCTTGCAGAAAGGTATGGATGCTGATGGGGCCAGTGTATTCGGTCAAATTGAGTCCGGCCTCCACCACCTCCTCTCTTAAACTTTCCTGGTTGAAGAGGGCACTGACCACCGTGGGGTGCGTATGGGGGATGTAGTCATAGGTTCCCCCAAGAGTGAAGATCCTTGGGACAGCAAACCGCTTTGCAAAGTCAAGAAAGAAATCAGCAAACACGTTCCACCGCAGGTGGGGCTCGATTCCCGAAAAAAGGATAAGGTCTTTTCCAATTGCATCTTTTGAATAGTAAAAATGGTTGCCCGGATGAATCAATTCAATCAACCTTCCATCTTTGATGATCGCTGTCGGACGGTTGGATGACATTTGATAATAATTCTCCATCGGAATGGAGGCAAACTTCTTTGCTTTCAGGATTTCCACCAGGTGCTGGATGGAAAGGGAAGAGACCTCCGCCGCATTCGGCCATCCCTCAAATCCCGCAATCAGATAGGGCCGGTTCAGAACCGGTATTTCGTAATAGATGATTTCATCCATAGTCACTCTCCATTTAAATCATATCCCTTCTTTTTCCCCCCTGTCAACTTAGAGCTCTTTCCATAAGAAAAAGATTTGATTTTTAACAGGGCCACCATTAAACTTTAAGGAAAATTTATGGTAGATTTTCTATCCATTGAACGTTCTTTCATCTTCTTTCCGGAAAAGGAGTTCTGGGCTTTTCCTAAGGATGTAGGGATGGAATATGAGGATATCTATCTTCCCTGCTCGGATGGGATAACCATTCATGGTTGGTTCATCCCAGGATGCGGAGAAACGGTTATCCTCCTCTTTCACGGAAACGGTGGAAACATCTCTCATCGGATCGAAAAGATTCGCCTCCTCTGTTATCCTGAGATCTCAGCCCTCATGATTGATTATCATGGCTACGGATTAAGCCAGGGGCAACCTTCGGAAGCCTCCTGCTACCTCGATGCCTTAACCGCCTGGGATTTTCTTACTCAAAAACGAGGGATCGACCCAAAGAAGATTGTCCTCTTCGGTGAATCACTCGGAGGTGCGGTGGCAATTGACCTGGGCGTGAAAAATCAGGCAGGAGCAGTTGTTCTCGAATCGACCTTTACCAATATCGGCGAGGTCATGGGCCGTTTTGTCCCCGGAATAGGAATCTTTCTTAAAGGAAAATTTAATTCCCTCTCAAAGATACCAGAGTTGAAAGCTCCTCTCCTCATGCTTCATGGAGACCAGGATGAGTTGGTTTCGTATGAATTAGGCCGAAAACTTTTTGAGAAGGCGAATGAACCAAAAGAATTTTTTACCCTGAGAGGAGCCCATCATAACGACACTTACGAGGTGGGAGGGAAAGCCTACTTCGAAACCATCCAACAGTTCATCAAACGATATGTATCTAACCCCTGACGTCGTCAGTCTTTTAGTCATATAGTCATTTAGTCATTTGACTAATCGACGATACGACTAATGACGATTTGACTAACTTAAAGCGGCCTTCCCACTAATCTCTCGTAGGCTTCCAGATATTTCTCTCTTGTCTTCTGAATGATCTCTTCGGGCAATTGGGGAGCCGGGGGCGTCTTATTCCACTTAATCGAAAGGAGATAATCTCTTAGAAACTGTTTATCAAAGCTCTTCTGGGAATCCCCTGGTTTATATCCATCTTTTGGCCAAAACCGGGAGGAGTCGGGCGTGAGAAGTTCATCAATTAAGATCAGTTTCCCATCTTTGACGCCAAACTCCATCTTCGTATCTGCAATCAAAATGTCTCGTTGCTCAGCATAATCCCTTGCCTTCTTATAAACATTGATCGAGGCAGATTTGAGTTGCTTCGCCAGATCCTTCCCAACGATCTTTTCCATCCTTTCAAAGGTGATATTTTCGTCGTGAAGCCCCTGCTCTGCCTTGGTGGATGGAGTAAAGATAGGCTCCTCTAGTTTTGAAGATTCCACTAATCCCTTGGGAAGCGGGATAGCGCAAACAGTTCCTGTTTTTTTATAATCCTCCCATCCCGACCCTGAAAGGTATCCCCTCACAATGCACTCTATGGGCAGGACTTCTGTCTTGACCACTAGCATGGATCGGTCCCGGAGATCCTCCTGATAAGCCCGACATTCTGACGGATAATCTTCTACTTTGAAAGAGATGATATGATTAGAAACAATCTCCCGTGTCAGATCGAACCAGAATCTGGAAAGCTGAGTCAATACCCTCCCTTTATCCGGAATGGGATTGGGCATGACCACATCAAAAGCAGAGATTCGGTCGGTGGCAACGATCAGAAGCCTTTCTCCAAGGTCATAGATATCTCTTACTTTTCCCCTTCCCTTCAGGGTCAGGGATTTAAATTCGGTCTGAGGAATGACACGGGATGACATAGATATTACCTCCGGTTGAATTTGTTTTTTGGAAATGTAGGGTTTGAAATATAACACACTCTAATTGACTTTTCTATAGAAAATGTTAATCTCATTTCCAAATTATGCTCAGCGACAAACTTGGACACCAGCTCGATTCCTTTCTCTACCCCCCATTTAAAAAGATCTTCGGGGAATGGGGTAATCCCAATCTCTTTACCATGCTTGGATTTTTCTCGACCCTTGTCGCTTCATGGCTGATCCTGAAAGGGTGTTGGATCTCTGCAGGCTTCGCGATTATCGGTTCGGGGCTTTTCGATCTTCTAGATGGAGTGATTGCTAGGAAATTAGGGAAGGTGACAGTCTTCGGAACATTCTTCGACTCGGTGATGGACAGATATTCGGATTTGATCCTACTGATGGCTATTGCCATCTTTTATCTTAAAAAGGAAAATCCCTCCTTGGTCATTCTCGCTTCAGTGGTCGCCATTGGAACCGCCTTGATCCCCTATGTCCGGGCAAAGGCAGAATCCCTCCAGATCTCCTGCCATATTGGATTGATGGAGCGAGCGGAGAGGATCATCCTCCTTGCCCTGGGAACCCTATTGAACTGGATGGAACCGATCCTCTGGATTCTCGCCATCCTCACCCACTTCACGGTTTTCCATAGGATCTGTTACGTCTGGAGAAAAATCCGAAATTCGAATATCGAAATCCGAAACAAATCCTAAATTCAAATTTTTCAAATCCGAAACGATTTCTATCTGTTTGGGTCATTTTGATTTTGAATATTCGTGCTTGTTTCGAAATTCGAATTTCGAGCTTCGAATTTATGCATTCCTTGCGATTTCACGGATTTCTTTCAGTAGGACAGATACAAACTCTGGCTCCTTGACCTTTCTGATAATTTTCCCTTTTTTGAAGAGGAGTCCAACCCCTTTTCCTCCAGCAATGCCGATATCCGCTTCCTTAGCCTCGCCTGGGCCATTGACCACGCATCCCATGATCGCGATGGTCATGGGTGTAGTGATTTTTCGAATCCCTTTCTCTACCTTCCCGACAACGTGGCTGAGATCAATTTCACACCGACCACAGGTCGGACAGGAAATAATTTCAACCCCTCTCTTCCGAATCTTTAAAGCCCTCAATATCTCATAGCCTACCCGGACTTCCTCAATCGGATCCCCAGTCAAAGAGACCCGTATCGTATCTCCGATTCCCTCGCTAAGAAGAAGTCCGATGCCGAGGGCCGATTTAACCATAGCCCCAGATCCTCTTCCTGCCTCTGTAATACCGAGATGGAGCGGATAGTCCGATTTTTTTGAAAAGAGCCGATAGGCTTCCACGGTCCTCAGGACATCAGATGCTTTTAAAGAGACTTTGATGAGATGAAAATCGAGGTCCTCCATATATTCAATGGCTCTAAGTCCGCTCAATACCATGGCCTCTGAGGTCGGTCCATTGAAACGTTTCAGAAGGTCTTTCTCAAGGGAACCAGCATTTACTCCGATACGGATAGGAACGAAGCGGCGTTTTGCCTCTTTGACGATCGCCTTCAGGCGTTCTCTTCCACCAATATTTCCAGGGTTGATACGGAGTCCATCCGCTCCATATTCCATTGACTTCAACGCCAGCCGGAAGTTGAAATGGATATCCGCAATCAGGGGAATATGAATTCTCTTTTTGATCTCCTTGATCGATTCAGCTGCTTCTTCATCAAGAACTGCTACCCGGATGATCTCACATCCTGCCGCCTCAAGGCGCCGTATCTGAGCCACCGTCTTTCGGACATTGCGTGTATCGGTATTAGTCATCGACTGGACAGGGATAGGCGCATCTCCCCCAATCTTCACGGAGCCAATGTGGATCTGACGTGTCTTTCTACGTGGAATCATATGGAAGTTCGGAGTTCGGAGTTTGGAGTTCGGAGTTTTTATCTCCGAACTACCTGCCTTCGCCGAAACGCTTCGTGCAGGCAGGCGAACTAATAACTCCGAACTGCTTTTTTCGGCTTCTCTTTTCCTCTACAATAAAATAGACTGTGGGGATGAAGACCAGCGTGAGGAACATGGAGACCGTGAGACCTCCAATGACGGAGATGGCCAGAGAGGCATTGGTCTCAGCCCCTTCTCCGAATCCAAGGGCCATTGGACCCAGGCCGAAGACGGTTGTGAGAGAGGTCATCAGGATCGGCCTGAGCCTCACCCTTCCTCCCCGGATGACGGCCTCCCTTAATTCCATCCCCTCCTCCCGGAGCCGATTGATGTAATCGATCAGGATGATCGCATTGCTCACCACAATCCCGACCATCATGATAATTCCGATAAATGAGATCACGCTCAATGTATGTCCCGTAAGGAAGAGCGCCCAGATCACACCGATAATCCCCAGAGGGACTGAAAACATGATCAGAAAGGGATGAAGCAGAGAGGCAAATTGTGAGGCCAGAACCATATAGACCAGAACGATGGCGAGCCCCAGGGCAAAGAGAAGGGTTTGAAAAGCCTCCTTCTGCTCCTCCCTGGTTCCTTTAAGCTGAACGGAGAAACCCTCTGGGATCTTCATCTTGGAAATCTTATCTTCAATTTCGGAGGCGATCGACCCGAGATCTCTGCCGCTGGTATTGGCGGTCACATAGACAACCCTCTGCTGATACTTTCTCTCCAGCTGCGCAGGGGTGGTCGTTCTCACCACTTCAGCCACATTCTCCAGAGACACAACCTTTCCCCCTGAAACGGGAAGGGGAATACGGTTCAGATCCTGTGGATGACTTCTGTCTTCCTCACGGAGCCGAACTCTCACCTGACGCTCCCGGCCTGTGATAGGATCAACATAGATGGAGGCTTCAATGCCTTCGATGGCGCCTCTCACGTTTTCAGCGACTCGCGAGGTGGTGAGCCCCATCTTGGCTAACCGGTCCTGCTGAAACTTGATCTGATATTCAGGCAACCCCTCTTCTCGACCGATCTGAATGTCTGTGACCCCCCGGACCTCTCTGAGGATCCCGTCAACTTCTCTGGCCAGACGACTGCCCGTGGCAAGATCAAACCCGAGGATCTCCACGCTGATCGCTTCATCCGTGCCAAAGCTCATCACCCTTGAGACGATCCCTCCTGGAGAGACAACGATGATGGTGCCAGGAATGTTCCTGGCCTTCTCCCTGAGCTTGCGGGCGATCATCTCCGCGGATCTATCCCGCTCCGATTGATCGACCAGCATGAGCGAGGCGTTTCCAGTATGGGGACCGGCGAACCTTCCACTGAAGATCACAGACCTGCCTCTGCCCGAACCTGCCCTCGCCCATAGAGATTTTAATTCAGACACCTCTGAGAAGACGATCTCCTCTACTTCTCCGACTACCTTCTTTGTCTCTTCGAGAGAAGATCCTACCGCCAGTCTCATGGACATCCGGATCTGACCTTCATCCGAAGCGGGAAAAAATTCCGTCCCGATGATCGGAATCATAAAGAGTGTGCCTGCAAAAACAGCCACCACGCCCGAGACAACCAGTTTGCGATGGAACAATGCAAACTGAAGGGTATTCTGATAGTGTTGATCCAACCATGAAAAGAAGGGCTGGGTTTTGAGAAGCATCCTCTGACCCCATGAGGATTTCTCCACCTCCTTCTTCGGCCGAAGAAATTTGGCAGTGAGAAGGGGGACAAGGGTCAATGAATCGAACAGCGAGGCGAGAAGCGAGAAGGCAACCGTATAAGCCATCTGAACGAACAACAGCGCCGCAATCCCTTTGACAAACGTGAGAGGAAGAAAAACGATGATGCTGGTGATAGTCGCGGCAATCACCGGCTTGCTCACCTCGGACGCTCCTTTATAGGAAGCTTCTTCTGGTGATTCGCCCCGGTCCAGATGACGATTGATGTTCTCCAGGACAACAATGGCATCATCCACCAATCGACCTACGCCTAAGGCCAGCCCTCCCAGGGTCATGATATTGAGGGTGAATTTTCCAAAATGAAGGAGAACAAAGGTGGCAATAATTGAAATGGGAATGGAATGGGCGATGATCACGGTGCTGGTCACATTTCTGAGGAAGAGGAGGATGATGACCACAGCCAGAAGGGCTCCCATGATCGCCTCTTTCTGGAGATTCTGGATCGATTTCCGGATGAAGATGGACTGGTCTGATACCACCTCGATGGAGACTCCCTTGGGAAGTTCCTTCTTGATCTGAGGAAGGACCTTCAGAACCTGATCCACAACAGAGACCGTATTGCCACCGATCTGTTTCTGGACTCCGATGATGACCCCTTTTAGGCCATTGACATGGACCTCTGTCCTTACGTCTTCATACCCCTCTTTCACTTTTCCGATGTCCCTCACCCTGATCGGATTTCCATTCTGTTGCGAGACAACGATCTCCTCCAGATCTTTCACCTCCGGAGAACGGCCAAGGGTTCGGACGCTATACTCCCTTTTGCCTATGTTAAGGCTTCCTCCAGGCTTGTCCAGGTGGCTTGCCCTGACTGCCTGGGCGACACTGTCCAGAGGAAGGTTCAACCGCTCAAGTTTTGACCGATCTAGATCAACCTGGATCTCCCTGACCTGTCCTCCGAAGACATTGGCTGACGCAACTCCCTTTAAATTCTCCAGCCTTGGGGCAATAAAATCTTCTCCCAATTCCCGCAACTGGTAATTCTCCAAAGGACCAGTGACAGCAAGGGTGATGACTGAAATCTGAGAGGGATCGAACTTGATGATGATGGGCTGTTTGGCCTCTTCCGGAAAGATGTCTAAAATTTCATTGATGTATCGTTGGATATCCGTGGAGGCAATATCGAGGTCTGTTCCCCAGTAAAATTCAATGGTGACAACCGAAAACCCCTCTCTTGAACGGGAGGAGACATGGCGGACATTCTGGATGCGGCTGACCCTTTTTTCGATGGGCCGGGTGATGGTGGTCTCCACATCCTCAGGGCTTGCCCCTGGATAGTCGGTCACCACAGAGACAACGGGATAGGAAATTTCTGGAAAGAGATCAATGGCGAGGTTAGAGAAGGCAATAGCTCCGAGCAAGATGATCCCAATGGCCACCATCAATCGGGCCACAGGATTCTTGAGGGAACCTCGGATCATGTCCATCGAATGTTAACTCCCCTCGATCACCCGGACCGTGGAGCGATCCTTGATCAACTCCTGCCCTTTCACGATCACCTGATCTCCCTCGGAGGCGCCTTCAAGAATCTCGACATACTGCTCCTGTTCATATCCGGTGACGACTGGTCTCCGGATGGCCTGATTTCCCTTCACGATGAAGATGGCTTTCGATCCGTCCGTCAAAACGATTGCATATCTTGGGATGAGCAGGGCGCGGGGTTTTTCCCCAAGGACCACCTCGATCCGAGCGAACATGCTCGGCTTGAGCAGTCGTTCGGAATTGGGAATTTCTATCTCCGCCTGAAGGGTTCGGGTCGCAGGATCGAGGGTACTGCTGATCCGCGCAATTTTCCCCTCAAACACTTTTCCTGGAGAAGATTCGGTCCGGACCTTTGCTTTTATTCCTATCTTGAGAAGGGGAATATCTTTTTCCAGCACATGGGCGGTTACCTTCAGTGTTTCCGTGTGGACGAGGTTCACAATGGGCGTGGAAGAAGAGACCAGTGCTCCACCATCCACATACTTCTTACTGATCTCGCCCGAAAAAGGAGCGGCGATCTGCGTATGCTGAAGGCGAATCCGTTCCTGAGAAAGGATGGCCTCTGCCTCCTTCAGTTTCGCCTGGCTCGCCTCCTTCACTTCCTGTCTGGCTCCCTGCTTGAGTAATTTCAAATTCTCCATGCTTGACGCAAACTGGGCTTCGGCAACCGTAAATTCCATCTCCGAGACATCCCACTCTTTTTTCGAGATGACCTGTCTCTGATAGAGCGCTTCCATCCGTTCCTTATGAAGTTTCGCATTCTCAAACCGGGACCGGGCACTTCTGACAGCCTCCTCAGCCTGACGCAGTTCCTCAGCCCTTGCCCCTGCTTCGAGCTCCGTGAATTGAGCTTTGGCCTGGGCAACCCGGGCCTCCATCTCTCTCACCTTCTGGAGGTAATCGGTGCGGTCAAGCTGAGCAATGGTCTGCCCCTGTTTGACCGAGTCTCCAAGATTGACATAGATGCGTTCAAGATAGCCGGAAACCTTTGGAAAGAGATCGACCTGCATCAAGGGGGCGATATCTCCATTCATCGAGATGGAATAGACAAGGGGTTTGATGACAACGGGAGAAACTTGGACGGGAATGTCACCACGCTTTGTCCTCTGGGGGACAGCTTTTTTCTGAGTCAGTGCCCACACCCGGTAGAGGGCAAAGCTTCCTACTAAAAGGATAAAAATGAGAAAAAACCATCTCCATCTTTTGGTAAGATGCTTCATGTCCCCTGTTCCCAAGAGGTTAAATAGCGTTCCTGTTCCTTCGTGAGTTGATCGATCTCAATACCCATGGAACGGAGTTTGATCCGTGCAATTTCTTGATCGATGGCTTCTGGAACCGGATAGACTTTTCGTTCTAAACTCCGGTGATTCCGGACCAGATACTCGGCTGAGAGAGCCTGGTTGGCAAAGCTCATATCCATGACGCTGGAGGGGTGGCCTTCTGCGGAGGCAAGGTTGATCAGCCTTCCTTCCCCTAGTACATAAAGCCTGCGGCCATTTTTAAGTTGAAACTCTTCCACGAAGTCACGCACCATCTTTCGGGAGGCAGTAACCTTCTCCAATCCTTCCAGGTCAAGTTCCACATTGAAGTGACCGGAATTGGCGACAATAGCTCCGTCCTTCATCTTTAAGAAATGTTCCTTCCGGATCACGCCCACATTTCCGGATACAGTGCAGAAGATATTCCCTGTTTCAGCAGCTTCGCTCATGGTCAAGACGCGATAGCCATCCATCACAGCCTCCAGGGCTCTCAGGGGGCTGACTTCGGTCACAATCACATTGGCTCCCATTCCCTTGGCCCGCATGGCCAACCCTTTTCCGCACCATCCATAACCCGAAATGACAAAGTTTGACCCGGCCATCAGTCGGTTTGTAGCCCGGAGAATGCCGTCAATCGTTGACTGTCCGGTTCCATACCGATTATCAAAGAAGTGTTTTGTCTCGGCATCATTGACGGCAATCACGGGAAATCTCAACACCTTGTTTTGCTCCATACTGCGGAGCCGGATCACACCGGTCGTCGTCTCCTCAGTTCCCCCGATCAATCCTTTGAGCATCTCTTTCCTCTTGGTTGCCGAAAGCCCTTTTGCCCAATTTCGCAAAGAGGGAATGAGTTCCCCCCATTTTTCAAGCGCGATGAAATGAAAAGAGGAGACAAGATCTGCTCCATCATCCATCGTGATATTCGGGAGAAAGGCTAATGCCTCCCGGATGTGCGCATAATAGGTTTCACTGTCTTCACCTTTGATGGCAAAGACAGGAATTTTTAACTCCTTCACTAAATAGGCGGCCACATCATCTTGCGTGCTTAAGGGATTGGAGGCACAGAGGGCCACCTCTGCACCACCTGCCACCAGGGTTCTCATCAGAACCGCAGTCTCCGTGGTCACATGGAGGCAGGCAGAAAGCCTGGTTCCCTTAAGGGGCTTCTCCTTCTTGAAACGATCCCTGATCAGCCTTAAAACAGGCATGGCCATCTCCGCCCACTCCATCCGAAGACGGCCCTTCTCTGTTAATGAAATATCTTTGATGTCATAATCCATGATCTCTCCCGATTTCGGAATGCGGATTTCGGATTTCGGAATTAATTCAAAAAGATTCCACATTCCGCAAATGAACTACCCCGCCGCAAGCAGCGGGGTATCACCTTCTCTTCTTTGCCGTCATTCCGTGCTTGATTTAGCCTGCCCGCACTTGATGCGGAAGAATCCAGGCAGGTTTTCTGGATACCGGCTTTCGCCGGTATGACGAAAAAGCACGCAGACGCTACTTTATCGGTGGATTCTATTTCGTTCGGAGTTCGTAGTTTTGAGTATGTAGCCTTTAATCTCTTTCTCCGAACTCTGAACTCCTTACTCCGAACTTTTTTAGAGTTTTGCCGCCTTCTTCAGCTCTGCTGCCATGTTGGCCTTCTCCCAGGTAAATCCGGGTTCATTTCGACCAAAATGTCCATAACAGGCAGTCCGCTTA
>VGSD01000029.1 GCA_016875155.1 Deltaproteobacteria bacterium
CTCCTCCCTGCTCGAAAATCAGAGGTTCGTCCTGAATGAGACCTGTGTCTTTTATTTTTTTCATTGAACTCTCACTCTAATTCGGTTCCATTCTCTTTTTCTTCCCCGGACTTAAATACGAAATTCGAATATCGGGCGAAGCTTCCCGAAGGGATCAATCCGAAACAAATCTAAAATTCAAATTTTAAAACTCCCCCTCACCTTCATCCTCTCCCCATTGGGGAGAGGAAGTTTAGATCATTCGTATTTTGAACATTCGAATTTGTTTCGAAATTCGGATTTCGTGCTTCGAATTTATATCTCATCGCAATGCTTTCTCCAAAGCTTCGGCCCATCGTTCAATCTCTTTCCTCGTATTCATCTCTGTCACGGTAACGAGAAGGTGGCGGCTAAGCTCAGGATAGAATTGTCCTAAATATAATCCTCCCAGAATGCCTTCTTTTCTCATCTTTTCTAATACCTTTTCAGGATCACCTTCGATCTTCAAAACAAACTCGTTGAAAGTGGGAGAAGCGAAGGCAATTTGGGATCCATCAATCTTGGAGGCAACCTTCTTTGCATACTCTGTCTTGTTTAGATTCATCAGGGCTAATTCCCTCAGCCCCTCTTTCCCAAGACAGGAGAGGAATATGGTTGCCATCAAAGCGCAGAGTCCTTCATTGGTGCAGATATTCGAAGTCGCTTTCTCCCTGCGGATGTGCTGTTCCCTGGTCGCCAGGGTGAGGACAAAACTTCTCTTTCCCTCAAGGTCAACAGTTTCGCCCACGAGTCTTCCGGGCATATTTCGAATATATTTCTCCTTTGTTGTGAAGATGCCTAGATAAGGCCCGCCAAAAGAAACAGGTATTCCAAAACTCTGGCCTTCCCCTGCCACAATATCAGCCCCGAATTCACCGGGTGGCCTTACAATTCCATAGGCAACCGGTTCGCTAAAACAGGCAATCATCAAACCTCCTGCCCGATGGACTTTTTCACCGATATTTGTAAGATCTTCTATCGCCCCAAAGAAGTTTGGATTTTGAATGACGACTGCACTCACATCCTGATCAAGGAATTTGGCTAGAGCCTTTTCATCCGTTCTCCCCTCTCCTTTCAGATAAGGAATCAGAACAATCTCCTGTTCATCAGGGTCAATATAGGTCTGGATGACTTTGCGATATTCGGGGTGGACGGTTTGTGAGAGCAGAATCTTCTTCCTCCCTGTGATTCGCTGAGCCATCAACACCGCTTCAGCTAAACTCGATGCCCCGTCATACATCGAGGCATTCGACACCTCCATGCCCGTCAACTGGCACATCAGGGTTTGATACTCAAAGATGGCCTGAAGCGTTCCCTGGCTGACCTCCGGTTGATAAGGAGTGTAAGCAGTGTAAAACTCGGAACGGGAAGTGAGATGGGAAACGACAGCAGGAATAAAATGATAGTACGCCCCGCCCCCAAGAAAACTGACGTAAGGCGGAGTTTGAATCCCTTCAAGATGGCGGATGAGATCGGCTTCGGAAAGAGGTGGGGGAAGGTTGATTGGTTTGGAGAGTCTGAATTTTTTTGGAATCATCTCAAAGAGATTCTCCATGCTCTTCATGCCAATTGCTTCGAGCATCTCTCTGACATCCTCTCTAGTATGTGGAAGGTAGCGAAGGTAGTCTTCCATCACGATTCCTCTAAAATCTTTCCCTCATAAACTTTTGACGAGAGGAGTCCCTTCAATTCCCCCCTCTCCTTTAATTCCATCCTGAGGAACCACCCTTTCCCATAGGGGAACGTATTGACCCATTCTGGATGGTCCTTCAATTCCAGATTCTTTTCAATCACCTTACCGGTAACTGGCGAGAAGATGTCGGCAACCGTCTTCACCGATTCAACAACTCCCATGCTCTCCCCTCTTTTAAACTCGGATCCGACCTCTGGAAGGTCCACATAGACGATATCCTTCAATTGGCTCTGGGCAAAGTCCGTGATCCCAATCGTCGCCTGATTTCCTTCATCTCTGACCCATTCATGATCCTCTGAATAATACAACTCCTCTGGAAATTCCATTCTCTCCCCCTTTGCCCCCCCACCCTTCCCTCCCCCTCGAGGGGGGAGGGAAGGGTGGGGGTGATTTATTTATCATTTCAATTCATCCAGCGGAATATTAATGACCGTTTCTAGAATGGAAATATGTTTTAACTCTCCCTCGATCCTGATCATATGTTTCGATGTTTTCGGCGCCATCCTTTTTCCCTCTAAGGCTGTCCGGATGACCATTTCCTTAGTCACTGTTTCTCCTTCCCGGTGAGGGATGACTTCAATCTCCGGAGACTGGTAGTCAAAAAGGATAACAGGAATCCTTTTACATCCTATTCTTTTTAAAGCATGTAACCGGTGATGTCCATCCAGAATGATGTAAGTCTCCTTATCCACGGCAATGGGCATCTTGAGGATGCCATCACCCAAGATCTCCTTTTTCAGCTCTTCCAGGTAATCCGGCCGGATCTCTTCATGTTCCTTCAAATCTTCCAGATCGATCAGGCAAATACTCTTCAGTTTTTTTTGAGGTGATTGGGACGATTTCTTGGAGGAGCGGGATTGAGTGGACCGTCTTTTCTTTTCCATGGCTCGTATCCTATCTGCTTTTAAGCAAAATAAAAAGGGGGAAGGACAATCGAATATCGACTTCCTTCCCCCTGTCTTTTAACCTGAGAGATTTACCCCTTCGGTGCCTAACCCTTCGACTTTGGCTCAGGGTTGGGTCTTTCCAGGAGTCAGCTAAGTTACAGTCCTTTTGCCTGAGAGTTTCCTTCCGATCTATCGGAACTTGCCCCTTCGGCGCCCCCATGGGGTTCTCTCCTGTAACCTACTAAAAATTTTGGTCTAAACGGAGCGAGATGTCAAGAAAAATTTAAAATCGATCCCACCGATTTCAAAGAAAATTACTCAGATTTCAGAGATTTCCGGATTTTTTTAGAAATCTCTTCACATCTTCCGCAAAACCAGATCGATCAGCAGTTCATTGGCTAAGTGATGGAGGTCTTTCCTGAACCCCTGTTCAGAGACTGAGTGAGGAATCTCTACATCGATATCCATTTCAAAAAGAGGAGTCCCGCTTTCAGCAGAAAGCAATCGATGGGTCTTCATATCGATGATGTTGACCTTGCGATCCGCCAGAAGCCGGCAGACTTTGAAAACAATCCCGGCATGGTCCACTCCGGATGTGGTGATTTTATACCGATCGGTCTGTTCCTTAGCTTTGGGGTAAGCCTCTTCAAAAGTGGTCGGAGAGTAGAAGACGGTCAGCTTTTTCTCCCATTCGAGACGCTTCAGGCCAGATGAAAGTTTCTGATTCACCGCCTCGCTGTCGGTTGAAAAGAGGAGGAGAAGAGCAAAATGATTCCGTAGAAGACTCATGCTTGAATCTTCGATATTTCCCCCGCATCCATAAATGACCTCAGAAACATCCGCCACAATCCCTGGCCGGTCTTTCCCTATTGCCGACAAGATGAAATAGGTTTTCATGAAGTCCTCCATCAGAAAAATTCCAAATCTCAAATTACAAATCTCAAATAAATTCCAAACTTCAAATCCAAATGACCAAAACGACTTGTTTGAACTCTTGAAATTGGTCATTGGAGCTTATTTGGTATTTGGTGCTTGGAATTTGGTGCTTGCCATTATTCCAGGATTTCCAAATTCGCATATCTCACTTTTAACCGTTTTGGGCCTTCAGTCCTAAAAACGATGGTGGCTTTCTGGTTCTCATTCATCCCTTCGATCGATTTCACTCTACCATCGCCGAACTTAGGATGCCTCACCCTCATCCCTGTCCGGAGGGGATAGAATCCGTCAGGGCTCAATACGACGTCTTGTCTTTGTGAGTAACTACTCTCCTGTGAATAGGAATCCACTTCATCTCCGGTCTGGCTGAAATCATCCAACCAGGGAGACTCCTGGGAGAACAGAAATTCTCTTCTCCTTTCCCTCTCCTCGATATGAATCAACTCAAACGGAAGTTCGTCCAGAAACCGCGAGGCAAGATTGGCCCTGCCAACTCCAAAGGTGGAACGTTCTTCCGCCCGCGAGAGATAGAGTTTTTTCTTGGCGCGTGTGATCCCGACGTAGCAGAGCCTTCTCTCCTCCTCAAGATCCTCAGCCTCTTCTCCTCTCCGGTAGTGTGGAAGGAGGCCCTCTTCCATTCCAACAATGAAGACAATGGGAAACTCCAGTCCTTTGGCACAATGCAGAGTCATCAGGGAAACCCGATTCTCTTTGTCTTCATAAAGGTCCACATCAGTCACAAGGGAGACCTTTTCCAGAAAGGTTTCCAGGGAAACTTCCCGCGGTCGGGTCTCATCGACCTCCTCCCCCCGTTCAAGTTCGGTCAATACATTTACCAGTTCATCAATATTCTCAATCCTCGAAAGGGCCTCGTCCGTCCCTTCTTCTCTCAACCTTTCAAGATATCCTGTCCTGGCAAGAAGGGACAGGGTCAACTGGCTGAGGGAAAGGGTTTTTGCTTCCTGGCGAAACTCTTCGATGAGATGGATAAATCCTTTAATCCTTTCCCTGGCCCCTGAAGGAAGCCAATTCTCTTTCAGCGCTTCTCTCATCCCTTCATAAAGAGGAAGACCTTTCTCTTTTGAGAAGAGATTGATTCTCTCCATCGTCTTCTCTCCGATTCCTCTCGTAGGCTGATTGATGATCCGCTTCAGGCTGATTCCATCCGAGGGATTGGCAATCAGTTTCAGGTAAGCGAGGACGTCTTTGATCTCTTTCCGCTCGTAAAACTTCACCCCCCCCACGATCGTATAGGGAATCTGTTGTTTGACCAACTCTTCTTCGATGGCGCGGGACTGAGCATTGATCCGGTAAAAGATAGCAATGTCATGATAAGTCTTGTTCGATTCTTTCGGATTCGAATGGATACCTTCGTTAATCTTCCTGACGACGAAACGCGCTTCATCAGCCTCATCCTCAGCCACATAGAAAGTGAGGAGTTCTCCTTCTGGGTTTTCAGTCCAGAGTGCCTTTTCTTTCCTAAAACGGTTCTTTTTGACGACATGATTGGCTGCTTCGAGGATATGTTGGGTGGAGCGATAGTTCTGCTCCAGGGTGATCACTTTTGTTCCCGGGAAATCTCTCTCAAAATTGAGGATATTTCCCACCTCTGCTCCCCTCCACCTATAGATCGATTGATCATCATCCCCGACGACACAGACATTCCGGTGCCTCTCTACCAGATGTTTGATCAGTTGATACTGGATGAGGTTTGTATCCTGAAATTCATCCACCATCACATAGCGGCAGAGGTTCTGGTACGATCTCAGAACGTCCGGGAATTTTTTGAAGAGAAGGGTGACAAAGAGGAGGAGATCCCCAAAATCAACTCCATTATTACGACGGAGATCCTCCTGATACTTTTGATAGACAAGAGCCAGTCGCTTTTCAAAGATATTGAACGGGGAAGGCTCATATTGCTCCGGCACCATCCCTTCATTTTTCAGCCGGTCAATCCTGGACTGCATCGCCCTGGGGTGAAACATCTTGAAGTCAAGGTCCAGTTCCTTCATGACCGCTTTGAGGTGCCGTTCCTGATCCTCCTCATCATAAATGACAAAGTTTCTTCCAAATCCAAGACGGTCGATGTGTCCTCTCAGGATGCGGGCGCAGGCGGAATGAAAGGTGGAGATCCAGATTCCTTTTGCCGAACTTCCCAGGAGATGTTCCACCCTCTCCCGCATCTCGTCTGCAGCCTTGTTGGTAAAGGTGACAGCGAAAATATTCCGGGGTGAAACCCCTTTCTCCTGAATGAGGTAGGCAATCCGGTATGTGAGAACCCGGGTCTTTCCACTGCCTGCTCCTGCAAATACCAGAAGGGATCCTTCTGTTTCAAGAACCGCTTTTTGTTGAGCTGGATTAAGATCGTTTAGTAAAGAAATCATTTAAAATTGTAAATTGCAAATTGCAAAATTAACATTTTACAATGCTAACTTTACAATTTATACTTTGCAATGATTTTTATTCGACGGTGACGCTTTTGGCCAGGTTTCTGGGCTGATCCACATCCGTGCCTTTTAAATCAGCCATATGGTAAGCCAGAAGCTGAAGGGGCAAGGTGAGCAGAATCGGTGTCAGGTAAGGATGGGCCTCAGGGATGAAGAGGGCATCGTCCACTTTCCGGACGATCTCTCGATCGGATTGCGAGACAAGGGCAATCACTTTCCCTTCCCTCGCCTTCACCTGTTCAATATTGGAAAGAACCTTCTCATAGACATCGTTCCGAGTGGCAAGAACAACCACAGGCATGTCCCGATCAATCAAAGCAATGGGACCATGCTTCATCTCGCCGGCTGGATAGCCTTCGGCATGGATATATGAGATCTCTTTTAACTTCAGCGCTCCCTCCAACGCGATGGGATAGTTGACCCCTCTCCCAAGATAGAGGAAATCCCTGGCTTGTAGGTACTTCTTTGCAATCTCGAGAACCTGTTTTGAAGATTGGAGCATCTCTTCCATCAGATGAGGAATCCTGACCAACTCCTCGATGTATCCTCTCCCGTCTTCGCGAGAAAGAATGCCAAGTTCTCTTCCCATCCTAAGGGCAAGAAGAAAGAGGATGACCAACTGGGTGACAAAGGTTTTAGTCGAGGCCACCCCGATCTCCGGACCTGCATGAGTATAAATGACATGATCGGAATCTCTCGCCAGGCTCGACTCAACCACATTGCAGATGGCAAGGCTCATGGCTCCCTGCCTTTTTCCTTCCCTCAATGCGGCAAGGGTATCCGCAGTCTCACCGGACTGGGAGATGGTCACCAGGAGCGTATCGTTTCCGAGGATCGGGTTTCGATAACGGAACTCGGAACCAATATCCGTTTCCACTGGAATCCGGCAAAGTCCCTCGATTAAAAATTTTCCCACCAATGCCGCATGATAGGAGGTGCCACAGGCAATCAAGCAGATTCGCCGAATCTTATTTAGTACCGAACTGTCCAGGTTCACTCCTTCGAGGAGTGCATCGCCGTTTTCCTCAGAGAGGCGGCCCCGGATTGTATCGATCACAGCCCTGGGCTGTTCAAAGATCTCTTTGAGCATGAAATGTTTAAACCCGCCCTTTTCCGCCATCAGGGGGTTCCAGTCAATGCGCCTCGGTTTCTTCGAAACCTGGCTCCCTCGGATATCAAAAACCTTGACCCCATTCGGAGTGAGATGAGCCATTTCTCCATCCTCCATAAAGATGAAATCTCTTGTATAGGGAAGAAGCGGAGGGATGTCAGAGGCGATAAAAAAATCTCCTTCGCCAAGACCAATCACCAGGGGACTCTCTTTTCGGGCAGCGATCAAACACCTCTCATCTCCTTCAAAAAGGATTCCCAGTGCATAAGAGCCTTCAATCAGACCCAGTGCTTTTTTGACGGCCTCAAGGAAGGAAGAGTCCTCTTGAATGAACCCATCAATCAGATGGGAAATGATCTCAGTATCGGTTTCAGAACTGAAGATACGTCCTTTCCTCTTGAGTGTTTCCTTGAGGGGAAGGTGGTTCTCAATGATTCCATTATGGATGACAGCAACTCTTCCGGCTTTATGGGGGTGGGCATTTTCATCAGAAGGCCTTCCATGGGTGGCCCATCGGGTGTGGCCAATTCCTACCATTCCATCAAAGGTCTCATCTCCTACCAATTCCTCCAGGCTGGCCAACTTACCTACCCTTCTCCTGATCTCGATCTTCCCCTTGTTAAAGACGGCAATGCCTGCGGAATCATATCCCCTGTATTCCAGCCTCTTCAATCCCTCCATGAGGACTTCAGCGGTCTTCCTTGAACCCACATATCCGACAATGCCGCACATCGCTCAATCCTTCTTTTTTCGACTCTGCTTATGCTGGATCTCCATCTTTTTGCTCCACCCCCGGATATTTTTTTGCTTTACCCGGCTGATGGCAAGCGCTCCCTCTGGGACATTCTTGGTCACAGTGGTGCCTGCCCCGATTGAGGATCGGTCGCCCACTTTCACAGGAGCCACCAGCTCTACATTCGATCCCACAAAGACCTGGTCGCCAATGACCGTCTGATGTTTTTCAAATCCGTCATAATTGCAGGTGATGGTGCCCGCGCCGATATTAACTTCTTTTCCAACAAGGGCATCTCCAATATAGGCAAGGTGATTGGCTTTCGAACCCTTGCCGATGATTGAATTCTTCACCTCCACAAAGTTACCGATTTTCGCCTTCGTCTTCACCTCGCTCTGGGGTCTCAGGTGGGAAAAGGGTCCGATGATGGCTCCATCGTCAATCCTGCTCTCGGTGATGACGCAGTGGGAGCGGATCGTCACACCATTGCCGATTTGAGTGTCTGAAATTTTTAAATTCGGTTCAAGGACACATTGCTCTCCGACCCTGGTTTTACCCTGGAGAGTACAATTCGGATAGAGCATTGTATCTTTTCCGATCACTACGGTCTGATCAACATAAGTCGTTTTGGGATCGATGATCGTCACACCTGAAAGCATCAACTCCTTTATTTTCTCCAGCCGGAGCACTTCAATGGCAGTCGCTAGATCAACCCGGGTATTGATCCCCATCACTTCCATCGGATCGGCCACCATGTGGGCAGAGCATCTTAGCCCCCTCTTTCTCGCCACCTCGGCCAGATCAGTCAGATAATATTCCCCCTGGGCATTCTCTCTTCCAATCTCCTTCAACCCTTCAATGAGAAAAGTTGATCTCACACAGAAGATCCCCGTATTGACCTCTCGGATCAACCTTTGCTCATCAGAAGCATCCTTCTCCTCAACAATCCTTTCCAGCCAGCCCTCCTCACCCCGTATGATCCGTCCATATCCAGTGGAATTCTTTACCACAGCTGTAAGTACAGCAAGTGTGGAATCATTGCCCCAGAAGGTGTCGATAAAAGACCGGAGTGTCTCCGCCTTCACCAAAGGGACATCTCCACAGAGAATGAGCACGGTTCCTGTAAATCCATGGAAAGCGGGAAGAGCCTGTAACACCGCATGCCCTGTTCCCAATTGTTCATCCTGACGGACAAATTCGATTCGAGAATCCGCAAACTTCTTCTCAATCTGATCCGCCTGATGACCCACGACCACAATCGTCTTCTCGGCCTTGACTTCGTTGAGGGAAAGGGCAATCGCATAGGAGAGCATGGGGGAGCCTAACAACGGATGAAGAACCTTGGCCAGATCCGACTTCATCCGGGTTCCCTTCCCTGCTGCCAGAATGATGGTCGCTACGTTATTCAATCCTGCACCCCTCGTTTACAAAACTTGTAGGTTGCCGAAAACGTTTTTCCCCCAGGTTGCTCAAAAAGGGCCAGATGCAAGGCTCCCGAAATCCTGAGAGTGGTGTCGCGACGAATAAGGAGCGACGACTTACCACGCCGGCGAGTCGGTGAGCCGGCTATGCGGCGTACTGGGCGGTACGCCGCAACGAGCCTTCCCCGTGCTTGACACGGGGAAGGATGAGTCTGCCTGCCGGTAGGCAGAGGAAACGCAGCAGAAGGCCATTTTTCAGCAACCTGTTAATATTTTATACTACGGTCTGTACCTTTAGTCAACCTTCCGATAGAGAGGAAAATTTTAATTTGCAAATTTGGATTCATTCATAATATCCTTTAGAAGAAACCTATGGAACTTGGATTTCTTAAAACGCTGGTCATCATCTTTGGGGTCTCGGCCTCGGTCATCTTTCTGCTTCACAAACTGAGAATCCCTTCCATCGTGGGCTTTCTCACAGCGGGAGTATTGCTCGGTCCTCATGGGTTTGGCTTGATCCGGGACATTCATGAGGTCGAACTTCTTGCCGAGATCGGCATTATCCTTCTCCTCTTTACCATCGGGCTGGAGATTTCGCTCAAGAACCTCAAAAGGATTCGCTCCGCTGTCCTGGGAGGAGGCTTCTCCCAGGTGTTTCTCACATTCCTTACAACCGCCGCGATTGCTTATCCATTCCTCCACAAATGGAATACTTCACTTTTCTCCGGATTTCTCGTTGCCCTGAGCAGTACCGCCATTGTCATGAAGATGCTCTTCGACCGGGGAGAAATCGATTCCCCTCATGGACGCCTCTCCATCGGCATTCTCATCTTCCAGGACTTCTGCGTCGTCCCCCTAATGCTCCTCGTTCCTATCCTTTCTGGATCCACTGGAAGCTCTCTTGAACTTCTTTGGACGCTTCTGAAATCCGCCGTCATCATCTTTATTGTTATCTTCGGAGCCAGGTGGCTGGTCCCCAATATCCTTCACCAGATCGTCCACACCCGCAGCCGTGAACTCTTCATCATCACCATCATCCTCCTCTGTCTCGGAACAGCGCTCTTTACCTCATGGCTTGGCCTTTCTCTCGCCCTGGGCGCCTTTCTTGCTGGCCTGATCATCTCCGAATCCGAATACGCCTATCAGGCCATCTCGGACATTCTGCCCTTCAAAGACAGTTTCAACGGTCTCTTCTTCATTTCCATTGGGATGTTGATGAATCTCAGTTTTCTCCGCGAGAACATACCCTTGGTGATCATGGGCGTGGTTCTTCTCATCATCTTGAAGACCTTCACGGGTTTCTTGTCTGTCCATCTCATCGGCCATCCTCTCCGGATTTCCCTTCAGACCGGAATTCATCTGGCGCAGATTGGCGAATTTTCCTTCATCCTTGCCATGGCAGGCAAGTCCGCTGGACTCATCTCGGAGGATCATTACCAGCTTTTTCTTTCAGCCTCTGTCATCACGATGATTCTCACCCCTTTTCTCATCCAGGCCTCACCCTCACTCTCGGCCTGGGTCAGTTCGAAAAAACTCCTTGACCGGTTGGAGAGGATGAGAAAGAGGGCGGAGAAGGAGAGTTTATCCCAGGGAAAAACAGACCATGTCATCATCATCGGTTTCGGATTAAATGGAAAAAATTTAGCAGAAGTCCTGAGAGAGACTTCCATCCCTTATGTGGTCCTCGACCTCAACAATGAAACTGTCCGTGAAATGAGAAAGAGAGGAGAGCCCATCTTTTATGGAGATGGTACACAGCAGGAGATCCTCCATAAATTGGAACTCTCAACAGCGAGAATGCTCGTCATCGTCATTTCAGACCCGGCCTCCACCCGAAGGATGGTCCAACTCGCGCGGAAGGAGAACCCAAGAATTTACATCATCGTCAGAACCCGATATACCGCCGAGGTGGAGGACCTTCTCCGTCTGGGGGCCAACGAGGTGATCCCCGAGGAGTTCGAGACGTCAATTGAAATCTTTGCCAAAGTGCTCCACCGGTATCAGGTGCCGCGAAATCTCCTCTTCGATCAGATTGAGAGGATCAGAAGCGGAAGTTACGAGGCCCTGAGAAGGGTGGAGCTTCCCGTCAAGAGCCTGCCTGAAAAATGCGAGATCATCACCGATATTGAGACTGAAACCTATCTGATCAATCAAGGAACCTCAGCGGCAGGCCATTCCATCAGAGATCTGAAGATACGGTCAACCACCGGCGCTACCGTGATCGCCGTGAGAAGGGATGGAGAGATCCTCCCCAGTCCGGATCCAGATTTTATCTTCAGAGCCGGAGATATCGTTTATCTCATCGGAGAGAGAGAAAAGGTTCTCAAGGCAATCGAATTGCTCGAAGGACCTCAAGCTTTTAGGTACTGAATTTAATGTTGGAGAATAAAAAATGCTTCCCATTCACATCAATGTCCCTTACCCCATGCTTGTAGAAAGAATTGAGTTCGTCATCAACCATCATTTCCATCCTGAAATCTACTTCAGCGGGGAGGATCTTGATGGCTCCAATGAGGCGGAAGTAAAACAGCTCGCAGAGAACCTTCATGGAAAAGATCTGACCTGTACGGTCCATGGCCCTTTTATGGATTTGAGCCCGGGAGGGGTTGACCGGAGAATCAGGGAGGTGACCCTGGATCGAATTTCAAAGACAATCGAACTGGCCAGTCTGTTCAAACCCAAGGCAATCGTCTTTCATCCCGGATATGAAAAATGGAAATTCGATGGAGAGGTCGGTCTCTGGCTGGAGAGCAGTCTCCGGACATGGAAACCTCTGGTCGAGGAGGTAAAAGAACGGGGGCTAACAATCGCCATTGAAAATGTCTATGAAGAGAATCCAGATTCGTTGCTCATGCTTCTGAAGGAGATCCATTCCCCACACTTCCGGTTTTGCTTCGATACTGGTCACCATAATGTTTTTGGAAAGACCCCTCTTCCCCTCTGGATGGAGCAGTTGGGGGAATATCTTGTTGAGGTCCACCTTCACGACAACTTAGGGGAGATGGACGAACATCTTCCCGTGGGAGAGGGAAGTTTCGATTTCCGGGAACTCTTCACCCTCTTTTCCAGATGGGGATTAAACCCCATCTATACCATCGAACCTCATCAAGAGGACCACCTCTGGAGAGGACTAGAAGCCATTAAACAATATATCCCGGTAGTCGAATAGTCCTATACTTTTATAGTCTTATGGTTATTTGACCTGTTGACTATTTCACGATACAACTTACAGACTATTGAACTTCTGGAACTCCGATATAAGGATCAAAGATAATTATGGTGCCACAAATTGATTCGTTGTATGTATGCGGGGGAATCAGGGGGGCGAGAGTCCGGTATACTTGGTATAAATCGAG
>VGSD01000030.1 GCA_016875155.1 Deltaproteobacteria bacterium
TTTTCTCATCTCGGCGGGTGCGGGGATTGGCGCGTGTGTGTCCGGCCTTATCCTATCGTATATATTTGATCTTCCATCAGGCGCTTCGGTGGTTCTCATGGCGACAACTATTTTTGCCATTGCCTACATTTTTTCTCCGAAGCGTCACCCATTAAAATTCAGAAAGAGGAATCTATCCCATGAGAATGACAGCCGATGAAATCTATCGAACACGAAAACAGTTCTTCAACGACCATGCCGAAAAGTGGTTGGACATGTGGTACAAAGATCCTGGAACCGGCCGCTATGACAAGCATAAGATGGATTTTGAGCGCCTTTTTTCACTTCTGCCGCTCAAACCCGGAGACCGGGTATTGGATATCGGATGTGGGACGGGAGTGCTGGTCCCGTATATTCTTGAACGCATCACTTCAACTGGACTTCTTTACGAGCTTGATTTTGCGGAAAAAATGATCGAAACCAATCAATCCCTTCACCCACAGGAGAACATTCGTTTCATCATTTCGGATGCAGAGAGTGCACCATTGGAGGAAGCCTCTTGTGACATGGTGATCTGTTTCTCGTGCTTCCCGCATCTCCAGGATAAAGAAAAGGCCACGAGGGCGCTTTCACGCATCCTGAAACCTTTCGGAACTTTTGTGGTGTCACACTTCAACTCATCGGAGGAGATCAGGGAACATCATGCATCCTGTCACGCCGTCATGCACGACCATCTGCCGGATGAGGAGACGATGCTCGCTTTGCTGAAAACGGCAGGATTGTCTGTTGACATGTTCATGGATGAACCGGGTTTCTATTGTATCATTGCAAGAAAATAGTCGCTGTGGAATGGCACATTGGTTACGATATTCCTCAGCCTTCATAGCTTTTTGATGGTGAAACAACGGGAAATATGAAAACGCCCTGGGGGACATTTTCTACAAGGAGGTCGTATATATGGATCCTCTCGGTTTCGATCCATCTATTGGTCCTTTCGATTCCGGTAGCGATGGTCATAGAGCCACAAAGTGATGAAATGGAACTATTCGTATCCATAGAAGAGGTTCAGGTTCCACCTGAGCCTATGATAAAACCAAGGGTTGTTAAGAAGCCCCGGCCTGAGCCGGTCAAAGAACTGGTTCAACCGATTGAGCCTTCCCCCCCGAAAATAGAACCGCCGGAAATCATCGAACCGGTTCGGGAAGTTTTAAAGGAACCAGTGGAACCCGAGGAAAAACCCGTCATGATTGAAACAAAGAGGCAACCGGCAACAGAACCCCAGGAACCCCTCTTCATGCCACCTGTGCCGAAGATCTCGGTAAAAAATAGCGATGAGCCTGCTGAAGGCCAGAGAATCGATATAAAATCGGACATTAAGCAACAACCGCTCGTAAGCCATCATGCGGTTCGAACTGAAACAGAAGCCCCGATCGAAACCAGATTCGGAGCCTCTGTCGCGCCCGCTTTCCTGCAGAAGGTCATGCCCATCTATCCTATGATGGCCAGAAGGCTGGGTATGGAGGGAAAAGTTGTGCTTAAATTGACCATTGATGAAAAAGGAGTACTCCGGGAGATAGAAGTGGTTGAAAAGGCAGGCTACGGATTTACGGAGGCGGCTGTGGAGGCGGTGAAGAAGTCAATCTTTCTCCCCGCGAAAAAAGATGGAAAGCCGATTGCTTCAAAGGCACTTCTTCCCATTACATTTCAATTGAAGAGGAACTGATGCTTGATCTCTTTCTACAAGGCGGCTTTTTAATGTATCCCATCCTCTTGGGTTCTATGGTGGGTGTTGCGATACTGATCGACAAATTGATCCAGTACAGGAAGATCTTAAGAGAGTTGGACATTCTCCCGGATGACCTTCTGAAAAAAAGAGCAACGCCCAGTGTGTTTGCTCCCATCCTCGAAGGGTTAAAAATAACTGCGATGAAAAGGAAATGTCGATCATTGGCACCAAGCAGATCCGGCGGATCGAAAAGGGATTGAGCTGGTTGGGCTTGATTGCGACCATCGCTCCCCTCCTGGGGTTGACCGGCACAGTGACAGGAATGATCAGGGCCTTTACGGTCATCAGCCAGAGCACCACCGTCAATCCTTCAATGCTGGCCGGAGGGATCTGGGAAGCATTGATCACAACAGCCGCCGGGTTGCTGGTCGCGATCCCCATCCACATTGGCCACCATTATCTTGAAAAACAGGCTGATGAAATCGCCTTCGGGATGAAAGAGATGGTCACCGTTCTCCAGGGAAGGGTTCGAAATGGAATTTGAAAGGCGGAGAGGCAACCACAGTCATGTGAGCATCGCGCCCCTTGTGGATGTGGTGTTCCTGCTCCTTCTCTTTTTCATGTTGACCTCGCATTTCATCCAGGAGCCAGCAATCCGGATCCGGCTGCCGGAATCAACTACGGCAGAATCGTTGAGAGACACCCCGCGAACGATCACGATTACCAAGAAGGGCGCTCTCTATTGGATGGATAAGAGGGTTGACATCAAGGATCTTCGGGCGGCCATCCAGGCCGGTTTTCCTGATAAGGAGAAAGGTTTTCTACGAATTAAAGCGGATAAAGAGGCTGATGTCGGATTATGGTGAGCGTGATCGACGAAGTGAGACTCGCAGGAGTGAAAACATTCAGCATTGTGACAGAAAGGAGGTGAAAATAGAAAAAGATTTTGTTACTAAGGGGTCTCTATTTCCCAATTGCCTCTCGTCCTGGCAAACAAGATTTCCTTTCTCTTCCTTTTAAGACATGTAATTTCATTTCCTTGAGATCACCTCAAACGAATCCAGAATTTTCTGTATGTCCTGGCTGTCAGGGATGCCCTCTTTTTCAAGGATCATATAAAGGATGAAAATCTGGTAAGGCTCCGAAAAAGCATAGATGTACCCCCTTTTCCACGTCACTCCCTTAACGGTATAGGTGGCATATTTCTTTGCCGCATAGGGAACACCCTTTAAAAGGATACGTTCTGTGGGACTGATGGTCACCTTAAGGTCTTTCCCATAATCATCCTTGAGTTCTTCCATGAGACCGCCTGCTGCGGCATTAGTCAGCCATTCGATCGACTCCTGGCTGAATTTCGAATAGCGCCCTGCCGGAGTAAAATCGATCTGGACGTTTGACCGGGTAAGAGGATTAAAAATAAACACTTCGGACTCCTCCAGCCCCGGCTTTTGATAGCCCAATTCCTCCATAAACGGAGGAATCTCCATCGTGACCTTCCAGCCCGGAGGCGCCGATACGTTGAAAGGATACCGAAGGCCTGTGAACCGATTTCCTTCAATCTTCCCTACAGGAAGGTTCAGGTCCACCTTGACTTCTTCTCGGACAGGAATACCTGCACATCCTACCAGAAACATGAATAGAACCATGAAAAACACTGGATAAAACCTCTTTTTCATAAAAACCTCCTTTTCCTATCGTGTCGCCTTCTCCAGACAAACACGGCCATAAAGATACAAAAATTAAATAAAACGATCGTTGCACCCGTAGGCAAATTCAACCCAAAAGAGATAAAGATTCCCCCGATGACTGATAGAACACCCACCAGGGAAGAGAAGAGGAGAGAGGCTTTAAAGCCTTTTGAAATCTGCAACGAGGTGACCGCTGGGAGAATGAGAAGCGCAGAGGTCAATAGAATGCCGACGGCCTTCATGGTTAAGACCACGGTGACGGCGGTCAGGAGAAACAGGATCATGTTGATCTGTCTTGTTTTAATTCCCGCAGTCTTTGCCGATTCTTCATCAAAAGTGGTGGATAAAAGGTCATGATAGAAAAAAACAACGAGTAATAGAACAACCCCGGAGAGAAGGATCGAGAAGACCATCTCCTCCTGGCTGATCGCCAGGATGTTTCCGAAGAGATAACTGAAGAGATCGATGTTAAAGCCTCCAGCCAGGCTTGCCAGAAAGATGCCCATGGCAATTCCAAGCGACGACACGATCCCGATGGCCGCATCGCCGTGTAATTTTGCCTTTTCAATCAACCTCAGGATCCCCAGGGCGCTTATCATGACCAGAGGAATGGACACATAGAGAGCAAAAGTTTTTAAAAACAGCGCCACGGCCACGCTTCCAAAGGTGACATGGGCCAAACCGTCGCCAATCAGAGAGAGGCGCCTCAGGACCAAAAAGAATCCGAGACAAGAACAGAGGAGGGCGATAAAAAACCCGGTAATCAACGCCCTCTGAATAAACCCGTAACTCAAGAAATCGATGATCTCCATACGTTACCCATGCCTGTGACAAATGAGATGCTGAGAGAGACTTCCAAAAAGACTCGTCATTTCCACTGACTGACAGAATGCTTCGAACGTCCCATAAAAGATGACTCTCTTATCAACATACATCATTTTGGAGGCATATGTTCCAACGCTTCCGATGTCGTGGGTCACCAGGATAATGGTGGTTTGGTTCTGATGATGAAGATCTCTCAGAATATTAAAAAACCGCTCCCTTGTCTCCGGGTCAATGGCTGCGGTCGGTTCGTCGAGGATCAGAAGCTCTGGTTCGTTAACAATGGTCCGTGCGATGAAAACCCTCTGCTGCTGTCCTCCGGAGAGCTCATAAATCAGTCTGCTTTTGAGATCGAGAATATCCATGCGTGCCAGAGCTTTCTCGACGGCTGCGTCATCAGGAGATCCCATCCGTTTAGGGAATCTCTTTGTTGAGAGGAGCCCCATGGAAACAACTTCTTTCACCGTTGCAGGGAAATGGTGATAGGAGGCCATGAATTTCTGGGAAAGATAACCGACCTTATGCCATTCGTGGAATTCCACAAGGCTCCTCCCAAATAAAGACACTGTTCCTGCGGACGGCCTGAGGAGACCGAACAGGTTCCGGATTAATGTCGTTTTGCCGGAACCATTCGGTCCCACAAGGCCGACATAGTCTCCCTTGCCAATTTCGAAGGATACGTCAGCCAATACTTCTTCAGAATTATATTGGAAAGAGAGATTTCTTACCGATACGACACTTACCCCGTTAGAAATAATACCCCCCTGCTCTGCAACGGGGTTAGATTCTATAATAATTCCGGCGGGGTTTAATACGTTGTTGGAATTTCTAACGGGGTTTACTGACATTGAAGCCCAACCTCCAAACTCTTCAGGTTTTCCTCCATCAGAGAGATAAAAGTGACCCCTTTTTCAAATTCATCCTTAGTCAGGTTGTGAGCTCCGTGAAGCATCAGCAAAGAAGCGCCTGTCTCCTTTGCAAGGGTTTCTGCCACCCTCGGGGTGATCAATTCCTCATGGTAGAGATGCCGAAGGCCATGTTTTTTAAGGGTCTTCGTCAACTCAACCATTTTCTTGGGCGAGGGTTCCGCATCGGGGGAAAACCCATAGGCAGAAACATATTCCAGGCCGTATCTTTTAGCCAGGTATCCGAAGGCGAAGTGCCCGGCGTGGACAAATACCTTTTTCTTGCAACGAGAGAGGACCTCTTTGAATTTTAGGTCAAGATCGTTCAACCTCGACTTGACCTGTTCGGCATTCTTGGAATAGAACTCCTTATGGGAAGGATCTTTTTTGAAAAAACCCTCAAGGATATGATCTGCCATCTTTTGGGCATGGCCAAAATCGAGCCAGAAATGGGGATCTATCTCATGATGGTGTCCTTCCTTATGTTGATGCTTGTGGCTTTCCTTGTGGCCATGGGCTTTTTTATGTTCGTGCTTGTCACCATGTTTGTGTTCATGTTCGCCCTTCTCCTCCATCAAGGAGATCCCCTGGGAAGAATCGACCACGATCAGGTTCTTATGATCCAATCCTTTCAGAATATCACCCGCCCAGGGCTCCATATATTTGCCCGTATAGACGAAGAGATCGGCCTTGTTGATTCGAACGATATCCTCAGGTTTGGGTTCAAAGCTGTGGGGCTCAACACCGGGAGGTAACAAAAGAACAACATCGGCCTTATCCTGACCTATGGTTTTAGCAAAATCGTAAAGAGGAAAGAGGGTGGTGATGACCTTGATCTTCTCAACTTTTGCTGTCTGTTGTTCTTTCTTCTGGCAAGATGCAAATATAAAAATAGCGATCAAAATGAAGATGAGTACAGAAATCCCTTTCTGTTGACGGATAGACATGTTGATAACCTCCTTCTTCTCATTGAAGAGATCGTTTCATTAAGGAATGGAAGAAGGTTATGCAGGGGGGGCTCGGATGAGGAACGGAAGGCTGAAAGTTGAAAGGAAGTTGAAACAAGTCCCACGGAAGACAAGAAGATGACAATCCAGCAGCGGTAAGGGTCGCTCCTCCTGAAAAACGACATCAGAATGATGAGCGATGTAAAAACAGAGAAGACAAGTTTCATGAGCCTGTCCCTCTTCATCATGATGATGATGATGAAAGAATGGGGCAAAAACGGCAAGTCCAAAAATAACCAACAGAAGGGATGTGAACTTTCTGAAACCGGAGCCGGGTAACCGTATCACTGGCAGTCCCCACAAAACCCGTAAAATTCAAGCAGATGATCCAAAACCTGGAAGCCCCTTTGTCGAGCGATTTTTTTCTCCTGAAGGGCCAGGGTGTTTTTCAAAACAATCTCTTCAACCCTGTTGCACCGGATACAGATGAGATGGTGATGATGGCCATCCTCGCAGATCTTGTATCCTTTTTTCCCTCCGCCAATCGGTATTTCGCAAATCGTTCCCTGTTGTTTTAAAAAGAGGATTTCCCTGTAAATGGTCGTTCGGTCTGCCCTGACATTCCTTGTCTCGAGATGCTTCTTCAGTTCGGTCAGGGAAACCGCATCGTGTTTCACCGAAAGAATATCAATGATGGACTTTCGGGCCGGCGTAATGCGGAAACCATTCCCCCTCAGTTTCTTCAGTATCTCTTTAGGTTCAACCCGATTCTTGTTTAACATGCTAAAATATTAATGCAACAATATTGCATTTGTCAAGTATTGTTTAAGAGCAGGGAATCACAGAAAATCAACCGGCCGATCGGCGAAATTAATTTTTTTAAAAATTTTTCTTGACAAATATAGAATTACCTATTAAAGTTAGGCTAACCTAATTTATGGAGGGATCGATGGAAGCGTTGACGCCGAGCCTGGAGGACTACCTGGAAGCCATGTGGACATTAAGCTTGAAAGATAAGGTGGTCAGGGTAAGAGATATCGCGGCCTCCCTGGGGGTCACCACTCCCTCGGTTGTCGGAGCCGTAAAATCGCTTGTCGCAAAGAATCTTGCCAGGCATGAGAGGTATGGGTATGTCGAACTGACGGACCGGGGAAGCGTGAAGGCCCGTGAGGTGGAGGAGCGTCATCGATTACTGTTTTCACTTCTTCACGACCTGCTTGGCATTGACCAGAAAACGGCCTATCAGGAAGCCTGTAAAATCGAGCACCATCTATCAAACGAAAGCGTATTAAAAATCAAGCGGTTTGTTCAATTTTTTGAAGAACGCCAGGAGGAAAAGGCCCTTCTTGCAGCAAGGATGAAACAACCCGCAGACAAGGAGGAAATGCGCGTGATAAAAGAAAAAAGCCAATCAATCACCCTGGGGGACCTCGAGCCCGGGGAAAAGGGGCACGTGGTTAAAATCAGGGGGCCGGGAAGGCTGCGGAAGAGGCTATTGGATATGGGAATGATTCCAGGAACAGAGGTTCAGCTAAAAAAGGTCGCCCCTTTAGGGGATCCCGTAGACATTTTAATCAAAGGGTATCACCTCTCTTTGAGAAAAGAGGAAGCAGAGGGGATTCTGATTACGAGAGGCGGGAAAGCATCATGATTCCATTAGCGCTTGCCAGAAAAGGTGAAAAAGTGAAGGTGTCGAGAGTTTCGGGCGGCAAAGGAATTGTCAAAAGAATGATGGATTTGGGACTTCGTTCCGGGACGGAGATTGAGATCGTTTCAACTTCCAGCGTCGGACCCTTCGTCATTCGATTGGGGAGACAGAGGTTGGGGATTGGATTTGGAATGGCGCAAAAGATTTTGGTCGATCTCATTCAATAATTTTTTTGCACAATATGTTAGTAATGCCTAACTTAATTTAATAAAACTATATTAACGGATAAGCAACCGCGGGGAGACAGGGACATGGGCACTTCATTAGAAACAAACAGAAAGCAATCAGGAGTTTCCGAAAATCAAGAAAGAAACAACCCCAAAAAGAGCATCCAGTCGAATACGGTCAGGGTCGCGGTGGCCGGAAATCCGAATTCCGGGAAATCGACCCTGATCAATGCCATGGCAGGGACACGGCTCCATGTGGGCAACTGGCCAGGCGTAACCGTCGAAAAGAAGGAGGCCACACTCGAATACAAAGAGTGGCAAATTCAATTGGTGGACCTTCCCGGGACCTACAGCCTCAGTCCATATACCCAGGAGGAAATCATTGCCAGGGACTACCTGGTTCACGAAAAGCCCGACGTGATCATCGATGTGGTCGATGCCACCAACCTTGAAAGGAACCTCTACCTGACCGTGCAGTTGATGGAACTGGAGACTCCAATGGTCATGGCATTGAATATCTTCGATGAAGCAGAGGCAAAAGGCTTTGGAATCGATACGAAGGCAATGGAAGAGATGCTTGGAATGAGGGTGGTTCCAACAGTGGCGACGAAGGGAAGCGGGCTCGATCTCTTACTGGAGAAGGTCATCGAAGCTGCGGGAAGCCAGGGTCACAAGCCAAAACAGTTAAGTTACGGACCCGATATCGAGTTGCCTGCGTCACAACTTTGGAAACAAATGGAAAAAACCCGTCCTGCCCTGACCGGGAAGTTCCCGCCGCGATGGCTTGCCCTGAAGCTTCTGGAAGGAGATGAGTACATCTACCGGGAATTGGACCTCCCCGAAGGCGAGTTCCCGGGACAGGAGATGATTCATCATCTCAAAAAGGCCCACGATTCTGATATCGAGGCGGTGATGGCAGACGCCAGGTACGGACTCGCCTCCGGACTTACCCGTGAGGTATTAACACTTCCTGAATTGAGAAAGACCGATCTTACCGAAAAGATAGACCGAGTCGTTCTGAACAGATTTTTAGGTATCCCCGTATTTTTTGCCGCAATGTGGCTTGTGTTTAAACTCACCTTTGATGTTTCAACCCCTTTTGTCGACTGGATCGATGAGATGACCACAGGACCGTTTAAAAGATGGATGGAGGCTGTTTTGGGAGCAATCAGCGCGCCCGACTGGACCGTATCGCTTGTCAACGATGGGGTCATTGCAGGAGTAGGTTTTGTTCTGGTATTTGTGCCTGTCATATTCGCCATGATGTTCTTTATCACCTTTCTTGAAGGCAGCGGCTATATGGCAAGGGCTGCCTTTGTGATGGACAGGGCGATGCATTCCATGGGACTGCACGGAAAGTCTTTCATTCCTATGCTTCTGGGCTTCGGCTGCAATGTACCGGCAATATACGCAACGAGAACCCTTGAAAATCCGAAGGACAAGGCGCTTACCGCTCTGTTGATTCCTTTAATGTCTTGCGGGGCGCGGCTTCCGGTATATGTGCTCTTCGTTGGAGCTTTCTTCGCCTCTCATGCAGGAACGGTCCTCTGGTCAATGTATGTGATCGGCATGGTGATGGCAGTGCTTGTGGGGATCATTTTCAAAAAGACTTTATTCAAAGGTGAGTCCCCCCTGTTCATCATGGAACTTCCGCCATACCGGATGCCTACGGTCAAAAATCTTATGATCCATACATGGGAAAAAGGGAAACACTTTCTGATCAAGGCCGGGACATATATTCTGGCCGTTTCCGTCCTGGTATGGTTCCTCATAAACCTGCCGTGGGGTGTGGAGAACACCAGGGATTCATATCTCGGCAGGGCAGGAGCGGTCATGGCCCCTGTGTTGAAGCCAATAGGGTTAGGAAACTGGGAAGCGGCTTCTGCGCTGATCACAGGTGTCATCGCCAAAGAAATTGTCGTAGGCACGATGGGAATCATTTATGCGGCAGAGGTTGAAGAGGAGGCAGAAGAAGGTCAGCCGACTTTTACTGAAGATTTGAAAGGGGTCGGAACCTCTTTTGTCAGCGCGGTGGGTGAGGCTTTCGGGAATGTATTTTCCACCTTCGGAATAGCGAGCCTTCAAGCGGAGGAGGAGCAGGAAGGCCTGAGAGCAGTCATTCAAAGCTCCTTCAGTCCGTTAACCGCATATGCATTTATGGCCTTTGTTCTCCTCTACATGCCATGTGTGGTAGTGCTCATTGCCATGAGGCATGAATTCATGACATGGAAGTGGTCAGGAATTGCCTTTGCCTATCAGATGGTTCTGGCATGGATCGTGGCGTTTGTGATCTACCAGGGAGGGAAACTACTGGGGGTAGAATAAGGAGATACGTAACTCCCCTCGCTCCCCTCTTAATATAAGAGGGGATGGGAGGGTAAGTGAAGGGGGTTTTAAAATGAGTTTTTTTGATATTGTATGGATGGCTGCAATCATTGCCGGCGCGCTATATCTTCTATACCGCTCCCTATGGAAGAAAAAGGGGGCTTGTTCCGGATGTGGCGGCGGTCAATGTGAGTCGAAAGTGTCGGGGGGGTTAAGACATGGATCAAAAGAGCATAGGGACAGACAGAAATAAGAATCATCTGGCAATGATCATCGAAAGAAGCACGCAGGATCTTCATGACAGGGTCAATATGCAGAAATATATTCTTCTCAACGTGTTAGGGAAGGTAAAAGACAGAACTGCCATCAGTCTCTTCCCGGTGGAGTCAACCGGGGATGAAGTAACCAGGACGTTATTTCGAAAAGTCCTTACCGAAACGATAGAGGTATTGGAGGAGACAAAAAAGGCCTTCAAATCAAAGAGGCTTGAGGAATTGAGAAAGAGACTGATGGATGTCTTGAAGGAAACGGCTTAGAATCGTAATCGGGACGGCTTACGGCCTCTGATAAAGTCAGGGGAAGTGAAGGCGTAACTTGATCGGCCATGCTCAGGTCATCGGGTTGCGCCTTTTTTTATGAGGGAGGAGATATGTGTATTGGATTGATCGGAGGGATGGACCGGCTTGAAAGGTATTACGTGCGGGAAGCTGATAGATTTGATATTCAACTCAAGGTTTTCAATCAATGGGAAAGGAACTTATCAAAAAAGATCAACTCCCTTGATGCATTGATCTTATTTACCGACAAGGTATCTCACATGGCAAAAAAGGAGGCGATGGATGTGGCAAGAGGCAATCAAATTCCGATCTTCCTGCATCATTCGAGTGGCGTATCCACGCTGAGGAAATGTTTGGAGCTTATTAAAAATCGCAAGAAAGGAGAATAAAAATATGAAAAGGAGCTTTGTTTACACTGGTTTAATTGTCACTTGGATTCAATTTGTTTTTCTGCCCTATGGTTTTGCCGCCCATCCCCTGATTACGGATGATACTGGGACCCAGGGAAAGAAAAATTTTCAGGTCGAAATCAATAGTGAATTTAATTATGACAAAGAGAAAGAAGGTGGAGTGAGGATAAAAGAGGCAGGTGGAGAGATAGCAACGATCTTCTCCTATGGAATTGTGGAAAATGTAGATATAGTCCTTGGGGTGCCCTTTCAGTGGTTCCGGATTAAGGAAGATAGCGAATTGACATCGCGCAATAGCGGACTGTCTGACCTGTCGCTGGAACTCAAGTGGAGATTTTACGAAAAAGAGGGTCTGAGTTTTGCTCTGAAGCCGGGTCTTACCCTCCCCACAGGAAATGAAAAGAAAGGGCTCGGCAATGGCAGGCCCTCCTATGGCCTTGCATTTATCACAACAAAAGAGTTAGGGGCGTGGGCTTTTCATTTTAATCTTGGGTACACCCGAAATGAATACAAACTTCGGGAAGATAAGGAAACGAACCGGAAAGATATCTGGCATGTATCGTTTGCATCAGAAGTGGAGGTGGTAAAAGACCTCAAGCTGGTTGGCAATATCGGCATAGAGCGGAATCCTGAAAAGGCGTCAAGTAGACACCCTGCCTTTATACTGGGCGGGTTCATCTATTCGATATCCGAAAATATTGACATCGATTGGGGAGTCAAGGCCGGCCTGAATAAACCAGAAACTGATTTTACTATCCTCTTCGGGATGGTATTTAAGTGGTAGAGGCTTGTAACCGCAAGAAAGAAACATGAAGACAGGAGTCCGCGTGAATGGGAATTGGGTCATCGGGAAGCTAACTTGTCGCTATATTTGTTTCCCTGTTAAACGATTTTTTAAATGAATCTCTCTTGACAAAAAATGTGAAATCGATTACAAACAGCCAACAATAGGAGCCACGAAGATTCGGGGCAGAAGTCCTGCATTCGTGGCTTTTCATTTTGCGGAAATCAAAACCACGGAGGTTTTCAGTCTTGCCAAAGCAAGATCCTACGTGGTTTTTTTATCTATTACATGGGAAAGCCAAAGGAGAAACCGTTTATGGACAGGCCGCATACAAATGGGTTGCATCGGTTAAATTCTGGGATAGCTATGCGAGAGGTCAGGATCAGATGAGTTGAATCTTTCCGGGGTGATCTTTTACCACCTCACCTACAATAGAGGAATAAACGAGTCCCTCTTTTTTCAATGCCGCCACCAGATCTTCTGCTTTGGCGGAGGGTATTGAAATCAACAAACCGCCGGAGGTTTGAGGATCGTAAAGAATATCTGAAAGAATGGGAGACACATCGGCAGCTCC
>VGSD01000031.1 GCA_016875155.1 Deltaproteobacteria bacterium
TCAGGGTCCAGGGTTGGTCGGGTCTCTCCTCGTGGGTCTCTCTTTTGCAAAATCACTGGCTTTTGCTACAGACATACCTTTCGTTGGAGTGAATCATATTGAAGCCCACCTGTCAGCCATTTTTCTCGAGGAGAAGCCTCCCAGATTCCCCTTTATCGGGCTGGTGGTTTCAGGAGGACACACGTCTCTTTTCCGCGTGGATGGGTTTGGAAAATTTAAACGAATAGGTCAGACAAGGGATGATGCGGCAGGTGAGGCTTTTGATAAAGTCGCAAAATTGCTGGGACTGGGATATCCCGGAGGACCGATCATTGATCAACTCTCCACAAAAGGGAATCCAAAGGCGATCCGGTTTCCCAGACCAATCCTCCGAAAGAACTTCTTCGATTTCAGTTTCAGCGGGCTGAAGACCGCTGTGGTCAATTTTGTAAAATCTCATCCCGAATCCCCTGGTGATCTTCCGGAAGAGATGATCCGCAATATCGTTTCCAGCTTTCAGGAGGCGGTCGTGGATGTCTTGGTGAAGAAGACTTTTTTGGCTGCACAACATGAGGGGTTGAAGAGGGTGGTCATTTCAGGAGGGGTGGCAGCCAACCGGCTCTTGCGAAAGAGAATGGAGGAAGAGGCATCCGAGCAGCAGATACGGGTACATATTCCGTCTCCTGGCTTTTGCACGGATAATGCGGCCATGGTGGGTGTGGTGGGATATGAATATCTGAAAAGAGGCATCAGGTCTCCGTTATCGCTTAATGCATTTTCAAACCTGCCACTTTAATTTCTTATAATTTTTATGTAGGGCAACCCTTCAGGGTTGCATGAGCAAGGCTAAAGCCTTGCCCTACGGATGCATTGGCTTTGGAATGATGTCCCTACGGCAAGAACTCAAAGAATATGGTTTATCTCCCAGAAAGAAACTCGGCCAACATTTTCTTTCTGACCGAAACATTCTGGATAAAGTGATCCGGGCTGCAGGGGTCAATCAGGAGGATGTCATCCTTGAAGTGGGCCCAGGACTTGGAGAGATGACGCTTGCTCTGGCACAAAATGCCAAAGAAGTGATTGCTGTTGAGATCGATTCAAAGCTGGCTGACCTATTGAGAGAGAAGGTGTCAGGCCTTCCCAATGTGAAGATCATTTTGGGAGACATCTTAAAAATTGATTTCAACTCGTTATTTCGTGAAACGGGAAGGCCCTTTAAAGTTGTGGCCAATCTGCCCTATCAGATTTCCACACCGCTACTCTTCCGCTTCATTGAGTCGAAAAAGATTTTTTCCTCTTTTACCTTAATGCTTCAGAGAGAGGTTGCAGAGAGAATCGTGGCATCTCCAGGTGAGAAGGAATACGGCCCGTTGTCGGTCTTCATACAAATATTTTCAGATGTTTCGATCCTTTTTTTCATCAAACCTTCTGCCTTTTTTCCACCACCCAAAGTTGAATCAGCCGTCGTGCATTTGGTGTGGAAAGAAGACCCGCTCATAGAACTAAAAAACGAAAAATGGTTTAAAAAAGTGGTCAAAGCCTCTTTTTGTTACCGGCGAAAGACATTGATCAATGCCCTCAAACACTCCGAAATCTCCCTTCCAGAATCCATAGAGTTGAAAATGGACAAACTCGGGATTGACCCACAAAGAAGACCCGGGACACTCACCCTACAGGAATTCATCCGTTTAGCAGATGCCTTGAAATAATTAAGAAAAATAGGTTTGCAAATCACTTGGGGGATGATTATTTTAAGGTGGAAGAGTGTCATGGGGGGTAAAAAAGATGAATGTAGATAAATTTACGTTAAAGACTCAAGAGGCATTGCAGGCTGCAAAAGGCGTTGCTGAGCAGAGAAATCATCAGCAGATCGATGTGGAGCACCTTCTGGCCGCCCTCCTGATGCAGAAAGAGGGGATTGTGATTCCCATCATACAGAAACTGGGGGCCAATCCAAATCTGATCTCATCTCAACTGGAAGCGGAGTTAAATCGTATCCCAAAGGTGACAGGGGAAGGGGTAGGCCAGGTCTACCTTTCAAGTCGGCTCAATGAGATCTTGAATGTGGCTTGGAAAGGGGCTGAGCGATTGACGGATGAGTATCTTTCTACCGAGCACCTTCTCATTGCTATTGCCGACGAGAGAGGAGGAGTCTCCTCGCAGATTCTCCAGAGAAACGGCGTGACCAAGGATGCGATCTTTAGAGTCTTACAGGAGATCCGTGGGTCTCAACGGGTGACGGACCAGAACCCGGAGGAGAAGTACCAGGCCCTGAAAAAATACAGCAGGGACCTGACGGAAGAAGCAAGAAAGGGAAAACTCGATCCTGTGATTGGCAGGGATGATGAGATTCGCAGGGTCATTCAGGTTCTTTCGCGGAGGACGAAGAATAATCCAGTGCTGATCGGTGAACCTGGAGTGGGGAAGACAGCCATTGTTGAAGGGCTTGCCCAGAGAATCGTTAAAGGAGATGTTCCCGAAACTCTCAAGAACAAGAAACTGGTCGCTCTCGATCTCGGAGCCCTGATTGCCGGTGCAAAATTTCGCGGGGAATTTGAGGAGCGATTGAAGGCGGTTTTAAAAGAGGTGACAGCAGCCGTTGGCAATATCATCCTCTTCATTGACGAACTTCACACTCTGGTGGGAGCCGGAGCAGCAGAGGGTGCAATCGATGCCTCCAATATGCTCAAGCCTGCCCTTGCAAGAGGTGAGTTACGTTGTGTGGGCGCTACCACGCTGAACGAATACCGTAAGTATGTAGAGAAAGATGCTGCTCTTGAAAGGCGATTTCAGCCGATTTATGTGGTCCAGCCTTCGGTAGAGGATACGATTGCCATCTTAAGGGGACTGAAGGAGAGATATGAGGTCCACCACGGGGTAAAGATCAAGGACTCGGCGCTTATTGCCGCTTCGATGCTTTCTCACCGCTATATCTCGGACCGTTTTCTTCCAGATAAGGCGGTTGATCTGATCGATGAGGCCGCTTCGCGGCTCAGGATCGAGATTGATAGCGTGCCTATGGAGATTGATGAAGTTCAGCGAAAGGTGATGCAGCTTGAGATTGAGCGGCAGGCTCTGAAGAAAGAGAAGGATAAGGGTTCTGTCGAGCGATTGAAGAAACTCGAAGAAGAGCTCACAGGTCTGAAACATGAAGTACAAGAGAAGAGACTGAGGTGGGAGAACGAGAAAAAGGCAATTTCAAGAATCCAACAGATCAAGGAGCAGATGGAGAAGACCAAGCAGATGATGAAGGAGGCAGAGCGCGAGGCCGATTACGCAAAATTGGCTGAGTTACAATATGGTCAAATGACCCATCTCGAAAAAGAACAGAAGCAGGAGGAAGGAAAACTTGCTGACCTTCAGAAGGCAGGGAAGATGCTCAAGGAGGAAGTCGATGAGGAGGATGTCGCTGAGGTTGTCTCCAAATGGACAGGTATCCCTGTGTCAAAGATGCTGGAGGGTGAGGTAGAAAAACTGATTCACATGGAGGAGAGGCTGAAACAGAGGGTGGTGGGGCAGGAGGATGCAATCGTTGCCGTTTCGAATGCAGTGAGAAGGGCAAGGGCAGGGTTGCAGGATCCGAATCGTCCGATCGGCTCCTTCATCTTTATGGGTCCGACCGGTGTAGGAAAGACAGAGCTGGCACGCGCCCTGGCTGAATTTCTCTTTGATGATGAACAGGCCATGGTCAGGGTCGATATGTCGGAGTTTATGGAGAAACATTCAGTGGCGCGACTTATCGGAGCGCCACCCGGATATGTGGGCTATGAGGAAGGAGGGTTTCTCACAGAGGCTGTCAGAAGAAGGCCTTACTCCATTGTCCTGATGGATGAGATTGAGAAAGCCCATCCAGAGGTATTTAATATCCTTCTCCAGATTCTTGACGACGGGCGGTTGACGGATGGGCATGGAAGAACCGTCGATTTCAAGAATACCGTTGTTATCATGACCTCCAATATCGGTAGTCAATGGATTGTGGATTTAGGAGAGAAGGATTATGAGGAGATGCGGCGAAGAGTAATGGAGGCAGTGAAAGCACAGTTCAAGCCGGAATTTTTAAATCGGATTGATGAGTTGGTCATCTTTCACAGTCTTGGGATTGAAGAGATCAAGGCCATTGTTGAGATCCAGGTGAAAAAACTTGAGAAGAGACTTCTCGAAAGACGGATAGCTCTCAAGGTGGCTGAAAAAGCAAAGGAATTTCTGGCTAAAGAAGGGTTTGATCCTGCTTATGGTGCCCGCCCACTTAAGCGTGTGATTCAAAAGGAGATTCAGGATAAGTTGGCGATAAGGATATTGGAAGGTAAATTTAAGGAAGGTGATACAGTTACAGTTGATATGGATAGCAAAAAAGGGGAACTGGTATTCAAGGCATAGAAGCATAACTTTATAATTTTCTTGACAATAATCAAAAAAGGGGCTATACATACAGGGGAATTTGAGTTTTTCTTGATAGCGTCCAAGGAGGAGGTTAGTAGGCACGTAGCTCAGGGGGAGAGCGCTACCTTGACGCGGTAGAAGTCTGGGGTTCAAATCCCCACGTGCCTACCATTTAAACCTTTTTATTAAGAAGTGGAAGATAAGTTATTGAAAAAAAAGACATTTTAAAAACAAAATTTGAGAGGCATCATTCATTTTTTTGCGATGGATGGTGCCTCTTCCATTTGCATTAAGAGGAAAATGGAAGAGAAGATTACAATTACCCTGCCCAATGGCGAAAAGAAGTTCGTTCCAAAAGGGACGAAACTCTTAGACATTGCTGATAAAGACGCTGTGGCTGCTCATATTGACGGAGGCATGGTTGATCTTTCAAAACCGCTGGAGAAAGATGCGTCGGTCTCCTTTATTTCCTCCCATTCGAGAAAGGGACTCGAGGTTTTACGCCATTCAGCAGCCCATGTGATGGCGCAGGCAGTCAAAGAACTTTTCCCTTCTGTGAAACTTACCTTTGGTCCATCCACGGAAGGAGGGTTCTATTACGATTTCGATTATGAGAAGACCTTTACGCCGCAGGATCTCGAGTCTATTGAAGGAAGGATGAGAGAGATTATCGAGAAGGATGAACCTTTCATCCGGAATGAGGTGCGGAATGAGGAGGCAACCTTAACTTTTAAAGAGATGGGTGAAAGTTATAAAGTGGAACATATGCAGGATCTCCCTGACCGTGTCTCTCTCTATCGTCAGGGTTCCTTCTTGGATTTATGCGAAGGGCCCCACCTTCCTTCGACAGGTAGGATTAAAGCATTCAAGCTCTTAAACGTGTCAGGAACCTATTGGAGAGGTGATGCCCGGAATCAGGTTCTTCAAAGGATATACGGAACAGCCTTTCCGGATTCCCAAGGGTTGAAAGACTATCTTCATATGCTTGAGGAGGCGAAGAAACGGGATCACAGAAAGTTGGGAAGAGAACTCGACCTTTTCAGCCTCCACGATGAGGCAGGTCCGGGTCTGGTCATCTACCATCCCAAGGGAGCCCTCCTCAGGACGATCCTTGAGGATTTCGAAAAGAAGGAACACCTGAAGCGGGGATATCAGATCGTCATCGGACCCCAACTTCTGAAACAAGATTTGTGGAAGCGGTCCGGACACTTTGAGAACTACCGGGACAAGATGTATTTCACCAAGGTGGAGGATGCAGAGTATGGGATTAAACCCATGAACTGCCTAGCCCATATGCTGATCTACAAATCGCAGATCAGAAGTTATCGGGACCTTCCACTGCGCTATTTCGAATTAGGCACAGTCCACCGCCATGAAAAATCCGGGGAACTCCACGGGCTTCTCCGGGTGAGAGGTTTTACTCAGGACGATGCCCATATCCTCTGCCGCCCCGATCAGCTGGAAGCAGAGATCTATGCGATCATCGAATTTGTAGATGACGTGATGAAGATATTCGGATTCGAATACGAAATGGAACTGAGCACACGTCCGGAGAAATCGATCGGAACGGATGAGGACTGGGAAAAAGCAACGCAGGCCCTCTTCAATACCCTGAAAAACAAGAACCTCCCCTTTGAGATCAATGAAGGGGATGGAGCCTTTTACGGTCCCAAGATCGATGTGAAGCTCAAAGACGCCCTGAACCGGAGATGGCAGTGCGCCACCATTCAAGTGGATTTCGCCATGCCCGAAAGGTTCGATCTCAACTATGTGGGAAGCGATGGAGAAGGACACCGGCCTGTCATGCTCCATCGCGTGATCCTCGGAGCCATGGAGCGGTTTATCGGAGTGCTCATTGAGCATTATGCAGGGGCTTTCCCAGTCTGGCTTGCCCCTGTTCAAGCCATCCTTTTAACCGTGACGGAGCGTCACATCCCTTATGCGGAGAAGGTCTATCATCAGTTGATCCAGAAAGGGATCCGGGCCGAAAAGGATTTGAGGAATGAGAAGTTAGGATTCAAGGTACGGGAAGCGCAGGTTCAAAAAATCCCTTATATGCTGGTCATAGGAGATAGAGAAGAGAAGGAGAACACGGTTTCCCCACGCAAACGGAGCGGTGAAACAATCAGTTCAATGGGCACGGAAGAGTTCATCCGTCTGGTCGAGTCGGATTATCCAATTCTGTAACTAGACAGTAGAAGGTGAACAGTGGAAGGTAGTTGAACTACTTACCACATTCTACCTTCCACTCACTGAAGAAGGAGGTGGAATTTATCAGCAGAGACGTACGCGTCAATCGCGAGATTCGGGCAAAGGAAGTTAGGGTTATCGATTCCGAAGGAAAGCAGTTAGGAATACTACCATTGGTGGAGGCGCTACGGGCAGCCGCCAATGCCGATTTAGACCTGGTGGAAGTTTCGCCCAAATCAGAACCGCCAGTCTGTCGGATCATGGACTTCGGAAAGTTTAAATATCAGCAGAGCAAAAAGGCGCACGATGCCAAGAAGAAACAGGCTGTCGTCCATCTTAAGGAAGTGAAATTGAGACCCAAGACAGAGGAACACGACCTGGAATTTAAACTCCGGCACATTGAACGCTTTTTAAAAGAGGGGAACAAAACAAAGGTCACCATCGTCTTCAGGGGAAGGGAGATTGCCCATTCTGAACTGGGAAGGCAGATGATGGAGCGCATTATTGAGCAGAGCAAAGAGTGGGGGAAGATCGAACAACCTGCTAAGTTTGAGGGCAGGAATTATGTGGTGATTCTGGCTCCCCAGTCAGCCCAGAAACCGTCATAAAATTTAGCATGTGGGAAGTGGAAGGTAGAAGATCGAGGTGAATACCACCTGCTACATTCCACACACTACGCTCAAAATAAGGAGGTTACCGTGCCAAAAATAAAGACAAACCGTGGAGCGGCAAAGCGATTTAAAAAGACCGGCACCGGAAAGGTGAAGGCCAAAAGCGCGTTTGCCCGACATATCCTGACAAAAAAATCGGCTAATCGAAAGCGAGTCCTCAGGAAACCCAAGATGCTCAGCAAGACCATCACGAAAGGGGTCGAGAGATTACTTCCATATGTTTAAAAATTTAAGAAATACATCGGAATTCGTTTGCCGGTGAAGAGGCTCGTATGGAAACCCGAGGCTCGAAGCAAGAAACTCGAGTGTCAAGAATCGTTAGGCGAGATTCGATACAAGTTTCGACAACGACAAGCTTAACCTTTAAGCCAGAAAGGAAGGAGTATTTAAGATGCCAAGAGTAAAAGGTGGACCAAAGACCAGGGCCAGAAGGAAAAAGGTCCTGAAGATGGCCAAAGGATATGTGGGAGGGCGAAGCAAGCTTTATCGGACAGCAGTAGATGCAGTCCACCGAGCCCTTGCCTATGCCTATCGGGACCGAAGGGCGAGGAAGAGAGATTTTCGAAGGCTGTGGATCACACGGATCAATGCCGCTGCGAGGGCGCAGGGTCTTTCCTACAGCCACCTGATGAATGCCTTGAAAAAAGCCCATGTGGAATTGGACCGAAAGATATTGGCCGATCTTGCAGTGAGCGACCCTAATGCCTTTTTAAAGATTGTTGAATTGGCGAAAGCCAGCGCAGGAACAACGAACGTTAAACAATGAACCAAACTCATTGGAAGAATGGAATGGTGGAATAGTGGAATAATGGGTTAGAAAAAAGTTTTTTGGTTTTGCCCAATCTTCCATCATTCTGGAATCTTATCGTCCGTCGTTCATGATATGTCCCTCAAAGGAAGTGACCATTGAAAGAGGAACTGGAAAAGATTCGAGAGGAGTGTGAGGCTTCACTTTCTCTGGCGAATGCAGAATCAGAGATTTCCGAAATCCGGGTCCGGGTGTTGGGACGAAAAGGAAGCCTGACACAACTACTCAAGCGTTTGGGAACAATGCCGGAGGTCGAACGAAAAGAGATTGGCCGAAGAGCAAATGAGATTAAGGAATATCTGGGAGCAAAGATTGAATCAAGCCTCCTCGAAATACAAGAACGGGAGAGAAGGGAATCTCTGGCCAAAGAAAGAATCGATGTGACCCTTCCTGGTCGAAGAAGAGTCATTGGAACAAGGCATCCCTTGACGCAAACCCTGGATGAGATCATCCATATCTTTTCACGGTTGGGATTTGAAGTGGTGGAAGGCCCGGAAGTCGAACTGGACTATTACAATTTCGAAGCCCTCAACATCCCCAAAGGACATCCTGCCAGGGAGATGCAGGCCACGTTTTTTATTTCGGAAGATGTGGTTTTGAGAACGCATACCTCTCCGGTCCAGGTCAGGACCATGGAGAAAAAAAGGCCGCCTGTCCGCGTGATCTGCCCAGGAGCAGTCTATCGGTGTGACTCGGATCCGACACACTCCCCCATGTTTCACCAGGTCGAAGGTCTTCTGGTTGACAAGGGAGTGACATTTTCTGACCTCAAAGGGGTATTGACCGTATTTGTCCATCAGATGTTCGGAAAAGAGACCAAACTGAGGTTTCGTCCCAGTTTCTTTCCCTTTACCGAACCAAGCGCGGAGATTGACATCGAATGTTTCATCTGCGGGGGAGGCGGATGCGGAGTCTGTTCTGGCACGGGATGGCTTGAAATATTAGGCTCAGGCATGGTTGATCCTGCGGTCTACCGATTCGTGAACTATGACCCCGAGGAGGTGACCGGCTTTGCTTTTGGCATGGGGATCGAGCGGATTGCCATGCTGAAATACGGGATCAACGATATCCGGCTTTTCTTTACGAATGATTTGAGGTTTCTAAAACAGTTTTAGATCGTCAAGGCTAAAGCCTTGAGTTACATGTAACTCAACCCTTTAGGGTTGATATTTGAGTGGGAAGCATGAAGGTTTCTCTCAACTGGCTCAGGGATTATGTGGATATCCAGATAGGGTTGAAGGAGCTGATCAATCTTCTGACCATGGCTGGATTAGAGGTGGAATCAGCAACAGCGACAGGGCAGGGGTTTGAGAAGATCGTTGTGGCTGAGATTCAATCCATCAGGAGACATCCCAATGCGGACCGTCTTTCCCTGGTTGAAGTGAAAACTGACCTGGAACATTTTGGAATCGTCTGTGGTGCCACCAATATCCGGGAAGGGCAGAGGGTCCCTCTGGCCCTGGTTGGAGCAAAACTTCCCAACGGAGTTGAGATCAAACGGTCAAAGATCAGGGGAGAGACCTCTATAGGGATGCTCTGCTCGGAGATCGAACTGGGTTTGGGCCAGGATGCCACCGGGATTATGATCCTCGATCCCAGTACTTCTTTGGGAGCGAGTCTGGGAGAAGCCCTTGGATTGGCTGATACCATTCTCGATATCAGCATCACACCGAATCGCCCGGACTGCCTCTGTGTGATTGGGATCGCAAGAGAGATTGCGGCTCTCACCCATCAACGGATAAAATACCCAGTCTCTGTGCTTTCTAACCAGGGGAAAGAGATTCATCAAAGGACTTCTGTGACGCTTCAGGATCCGGATCTATGCCCCCGATATGTGGCGCGCATGATCGAAGGGGTGAAGATCGGTCCTTCTCCCAATTGGATGAGAAACAGATTGGAGAAGGTGGGGATCCGCTCCATCAGCAATGTTGTCGATGTGACCAACTATGTGATGATGGAATACGGGCAACCTCTTCATGCCTTCGATTTTGAACTGTTAGAAGAGGGAAGAATCGTGGTCCGGCGAGCCCGGAAGGGTGAGGAGTTTGTCACGCTGGATGGCGTGAAAAGGTCTCTAGACGAAGAAATGCTGATGATCTGCGATGGGGTTAAACCAGTAGCCATTGCTGGCGTCATGGGAGGGCTCAACTCGGAGATCAAAGAAGAGACTCGTACCGTTCTTCTGGAGAGCGCCTATTTCCATCCAATGAATAATCGAAGGACTTCCAAAAAACTCGGTTTTGAGACAGAGGCTTCCTATCGGTTTGGAAGGGGAATTGATTATGGCGGATGCTTGAATGCAGCCAACCGCGCTGCCTCGTTGATTCAGGAACTGGCAGGAGGAAGGGTGGTCGATGGGGTAGCGGATGCTTATCCGAAACCCCTACAGCCCAATCCGATCCGATTCAGTGTCCACAGAGCCAACCGAATTCTGGGAACGGAGATTCCGGCCCAACAGGTCAAGACCTATCTGGAGCGTCTGGACCTTGATGTTCAAAAAGAGAATGAGTCTACTTTGGTCGTTATCCCTCCTTCTTACAGGGGCGATCTCGAAAGGGAGATCGATCTGGTTGAGGAGGTGGCACGGCTGGATGGATATGAGAATATTCCCCTGACCCTTCCGAAAGGACCTCCTTCTTCCGAGGAGCGAAGTAGAGAATTTATTCTTGAGCAGACCACAAAAGACCTCCTCGTTAAGCATGGTTATCACGAAGTGATCACCTACAGCTTTACCACACCCCACTCCCTTAACGGGCTTTGCCTCACTTTGGACGATCCGAGAAGAAAGCATCTCTCCATCATGAACCCCCTGACAGAGGATTCTTCCGTCATGAGAACATCTCTCATCCCAGGACTGATGGAAACCGCCCGTTACAACCTCTCTTATAAAAATGCAAACCTCAGGATCTTCGAGTTGAAAAAGGTCTATCTGACAGTAGAAGGAGAACGACTTCCAAAAGAGGTCAAATGCCTCACAGGCCTGGCCATGGGGATGGATGGTGACCTCCACTGGGCTTCTTCCGCAAGGGCAGTTGATTTTTACGATGTCAAGGGATGTTTCGAAGATCTCTTCGGAGTCCTGCAGATCAAGGGGATAAAATTTGTGAGCGGAAAGGATATCCCTTATCTCCATCCAGGTAAATCATCGAAAGTCATCCGCGGAGAAGAGACGCTGGGTGTTCTGGGCGAGGCTCATCCCCACGTACTGAGTGAATATGAGATTCCCGGAAGGGCGTACCTCTTTGAGATCGATTTTGATCGGCTCTTGGGTTATGCAGAGGATGGGAAGAGATTTCGATCCCTTCCTAAATTTCCAGCGGTCTACCGGGACCTCTCTCTGGTGATCGAGGATCACCTCGAGGCGGAAAAGGTAGAGGAAGCGATCCGTTTGTTGAAGCAACCCCTTATTGACGAGGTCATGCTCTTTGATGTCTATCAAGGGGATCCGGTCCCCAAAGGGAAAAAGAGTCTTGCTTATCGGATCCGGTACCAATCTAGCGACCGGACCCTGACAGACGATGAGGTAAACCAATATCACGAAAAAGTCATCAGCAGGTTGAAGGAGATTTTTAAAGCGGAATTGAGAGGGTGAATCCATATTCGAAAGGACGAGGATTTAAACCCGATCCATGATCAAGCACCGGTTTTTTTAGCACCCTACTAAACAAGGTGGGGTTTTATAACGGGGTCAAGATTTCGGGGAAAGGAGGATGAAGGTCATGACGAAGGTAGATATTGTGGAGGCCATTTACGAAAAGGTCGGTTTTTCAAAGAAAGAGGTGGCCAAAATTGTGGAGTCGATCTTCGATATCATGAAAGAGCATCTCCAGAGGGAGGACAAAATCAAACTTTCAGGGTTTGGAAATTTTGTCATCCGGAACAAGAGGTCAAGACGAGGCCGCAACCCACAGACCGGAGATGATATTGAAATTACACCGAGGCGGATTTTGACTTTCAAGCCGAGTCAGGTATTGAAGGTTGCTCTCAATCGAAGGGAAACTCAAGGGAGAGAGACCGTTTCCCAAAATGAGTAAATCCTGTACTTCATCTCATGTAAAAACATGGGGGACGGATAGGGAACGAGGTTCCTGATATAGCAGGGGAATCGAAGTCAAGCCTTGCTATTGGTTTATTTCCACCCCTGTGAGAATGAGAGAAGTCAACCGTGTGAGGTGATAACGTGGTAACCCGATTGCTGAGAAGGCAAGAAATGGAATATCCCATTTCCCAGGAGAGGCTCTACTACCGGATTGGAGAGGTGAGCCGAATCACCGGGATCAAACCCCATGTGCTTCGGTACTGGGAGTCGGAATTTAGAGTCATCAAACCCCACAAGGGAGGATCCCTCCAGCGTCTCTACCGGAGAAAGGACCTCGACCTCATCCTGAAAATTAGAAAACTTCTCTACGAGGAGGGGTTTACGATCTCTGGAGCAAAAAAGAAGATAAAGGACCTTGAGCGTGCAGAGAACAGCAGGGTAAAGCTTAGGCTGGTCGAGAGAAGGCCGAGCGTAAAAGATCAAGAACTGCTGATGGCGGTGCGGGAAGAGTTAAAGGGGA
>VGSD01000032.1 GCA_016875155.1 Deltaproteobacteria bacterium
ATCGTGGCCAAGGTGGCGATTAACGATCCCCAGTCTGAAGAGATTTCCGATCGGATGTTTCACTCTGGAACATCGTTCCATGGCTTTCTGGGTCTGTCCTTTTTCGATGTAATGGAAGATTTCCTCGGCAAAGCGCGGGATGTTGAGGCGGATTTTCCAGAGGGTCCAGAATCGTTCGAGGATGATGGCAAGGGCGATGATGGATCCGAGAATAATGGGAATCATAATGATTCCGCCTTTTAAAATGAACGAGACAAACATGGGTTTCTTACCTCCCCGCCTGCCCCGATAGAATCGGGGAATGAAAAAATAGGGCAATCGAAATTGCCCTGAGTTGATAACAAAGTGCCGGGTCGCGGAATCGAACCACGGACACGAGGATTTTCAGTCCTCTGCTCTACCGACTGAGCTAACCCGGCATTTAAGTTAGTCCATTTATATTACAACCCCTCCCATGTGTCAAGAGTTGTTTATGTATTTTCAATTTTTTCTGACACACCGGCCTCGGTAAACGTAGCCATTTCATTGAGAATTTTAAGACTGGCTTCAACCAAAAAGATCCCAATGGCCGATCCAGTGCCCTCTCCCAGACGGAGATCGAGGTTGAACAAAGGTTTTAGGCCAAGGTATTCTAAAACCTTTTTATGTCCTGGTTCAGCAGATTGATGAGAGGCGATGAGATAAGGCTTGACCTCGGGTGAGAGAGAGTGAGCGATTAAGGCGGCCGCACCGGAAATGAAGCCATCAATTACTACAGGGATTTGATAACGAGCCCCGGCCAGGATGAGGCCGGCAATCCCTCCGATCTCATAACCTCCAACTTTAGACAAAACATCGATTCCATCTTTTGGATTCGGTTGATTGACCCTAATAGCCTTCTCAATCACCTCCACTTTCCGTCTCCATCCTGCCTCGTCAAGTCCTGTCCCCTTTCCGGTAACGATTGCCACATCCGCACCTGTGATGACCGAAGCAATAGCACTCGAGGGAGTCGTGTTTCCAATACCCATATCCCCTGTTCCTATTATGTCGATCCCTTTGGGTAACTCCTCTTCAACAAGCTCAATGCCCGCCTCGATGGAACGAATCGCTTCCTCACGGCTCATGGCAGGCCCTTCGGTCATATTCCGAGTCCCCATGGCTATTTTTTTATCTTTTAGGTCAGGGTGGGTGTCAAGAATAGAAGCAACCCCAAAATCTGCCACGACAACCCTGGCCCCTGCATAGCGAGCGAGAACATTGATCCCGGCTCCTCCCCGAAGAAAATTATAGACCATCTGCGGAGTGACTTCAGAAGGGTACGCACTAATCCCCTCTTGGGTCACCCCGTGATCACCGGCCAATGTGAAGATCACTTTGTGATGGAGGGTAGGTCTTGCATGCATCTTTATTCCAGCGATCTGAATCGAAAGGACTTCTAATTGACCCAAAGAACCCTGTGGTTTAGTCAGGTTATCCTGTCTTCTTCGGGCTTCTTCCATAGCTCCCTCATCCAATGGCCTGATGTTGGCGATCATTTGATCAATCTTTCGCATCATTCCTCCTCCTTATCATTTTATTTGAAGTTTACCATTAAAATTGTAGTCATCACTGCAATCATTGAAACGGCGATCATGAGATGGAGTGATTCCCTTACGGCATTCGGGTTAATCGATTTTTCTAGGTTACCGATGAAAGGTTTTCTTACATATTTTCCAAAGTAAAGGTTTTCTCCTCCCAATTGAATATTTAATGCTCCTGCAACTGCTGCCTCTGGGTACCCACTATTCGGACTCACATTCTTTTTGGCATCCCTGCACATCACTCTCCATGCACTCCTCCAGTCTTTTTTCAAAAAGAAGGCGGCTAAAATGAAAAAGAGGGCTGTAAGTCTTGACGGGATAAAATTAGCTAAATCATCCAGCCTGGCAGAAGCCCATCCAAAATATTGATAACGTTCGTTCTTATAGCCCACCATGGAATCCAGTGTATTGAGGGCCTTATAAGCCATTGCCAAGATCGGGCCACCAATGGCTAAGTAGAACAAGGGAGCGATAATCCCATCAGAGGTGTTTTCAGCGGTCGTCTCAATGAGAGCTCGGCAGACTTCTTTTTCATCAAGCTGATCTGTATCCCTGCCTACCAAAAATCCAACCTCTTTTCTGGCTTGTATCAAATCTCCCTTTTCCAAAGTTTCGATCACTCCTTTAACCTCATCACGGAGGCTTCTTATGGCAAGCGTGGTATAAGCAAAAAAAACGGCAAACCCGAAGGATAGAATTGGATGGACCCATCCTGCCATTCGAAAGATTGCCCAGGTTGAAAGAGCTGTCCCGCCCACGATCAGAACTACAAGCATTCCACCCTTGACACGTTTTTTCAAAGGGGGATCGTTCTCGCAGAGCAACTTCCCCTCTAAGAAGAAAATGGCTCTTCCTATCATTCTCACTGGATGGGGATAACCCTTTGGATCTCCAAATAACCAATCTATCAAATAGGCTATCGTAAGCTCATGAGGAGTCATGTGTCCCAACTAAAAGGATGAGGAGAAGAGACAACAGTTCTGCAAGTTCATTTGCCCCACCGAGGATATCTCCTGTAACTCCCTCCAATTTTTTTATGAAGAAGAAGCGATACCCCATGCTAAAAAGGCAGATTCCGAAAAACACCAGAATCCCTTTGACCCCCATGGTCAGGAGCGAAATAGCAAAGGCCGAGATCAAAGCAATCGTTACCTCCCGTACCCCAAGATGCTCTGTGAAGAGCTTGCCTAACCCATCCGCTGATCGAGCATAAGGCGATCGGTAACAGACCAGGACCATGGAACTTCTTCCTGATACAGCCATCAAAATGAGCGTGAAAGGAATCGAGGCATTCGATATTTGATCCAAAGCAAAATATTTGGCGCCAAGTAGAAGAATGAGGCTGATCACTCCAAAGGCGCCGATTCGACTATCCCTCATCACTTCGAGAATCTTCTCCTTTCCACCACCCGAAGCAAGGCCATCCATGGTATCTGCAAGGCCATCTAAATGGAGCCCTCTGGTTAAGAAGGCGAGAAGTCCGATGACCAGCCAGAGCACAAGAGGCTTTGGAAAGAGGAGAGAGAAGAGGTAATTTCCAAGGACAAGTAAGAGGCCAATCAATAGACCCACCAGAGGAAAGAAGGCCATGGAGCGGGCCATTGATTTTCCCTCTAAGAGGGAAGATGGGCCAACCGGAAGAATCGTAAGAAAGGAGATGGCTTGAAGTAAGCTTTTCACTCTTTCCCCTTTAAAAAGATTGGAATACCTGAGACCATAAAGATGACTATATCCGAGACTTCACCAATCCTCTGATTGGCCATTCCCGAAAGGTCTCTGAACCTTCGACTCAGCGGATCAGCAGGAACAATGGACATTCCCACTTCATTGGAGACCACGATCATAGAGGGCCTCCCCTCCTTCATCATCCCCATTAGCTTCTCCACCTGCTCCATCACCTTCTGATCATCATCCCATTTCAGCAGGAGATTGGAAAGCCAGAGGGTGATGCAGTCAAGAAGAATCACCCCATCTTCCTCCCGGTAGGATCTCATTCTATTGACGATCTCTAAGGGTTCCTCAATTGTCTGCCATCCTGGCCCTCTCATCTTTTGATGCATTTCGACACGTCTGGCCATCTCCTCATCAAGCACCTCAGCAGTGGCCAGATAGACTTTCTTTGAAAAATGGCGATCTGCATAATCGAGGGCAAAACGACTCTTTCCGCTCCGACAGCCTCCAGTGATCAAGATCACTTCTCTTCCCATCTCTCCTCCAATAGGACAAGGGACCTTTCAAGATCCTCCGTCGAAAATACTTCGATCGATACAATACCTTTAAATCCCTTCAGGTACGAACAGATCAGTCTTTGAGTTGACTCCTGTAAGCGGTCAATCCCAAGATGATCTACCCCATTTTCATGTCCATGAAGATGAATGATGGAGGTATGAGAAAGGTATCTTTCAAAATAACGCTTCAAATCGTATCCATTGACCAGGATATGGCCGATATCAAGGCAGATGGAGAAGCCAAACTGACGGATCATATCCTCGACCCATGCCAAAGGATAGCTTAGATTCTCAATGGAGATTCGATTGGGTTCGATCCTTTCTCCCATAATCGTTTCTAAGCTCTGAGTGAGACGAACCTTCCATTGTTTTAGGTCAGTCTGTTCCTTCCCGGTCTCATCTCGGAGATCGAGATGAAGGGTATAGAGCGAGGGAGTAAGCGGAGACGTTCTCTCGATCACCCTTTTGATTACAGAGCAGGCCCATTTCCTCGTCTCCTCCTTCACATCCCCAAGAAAGATATCAATGGGAAGATGGATATTGAAACCGATCTGCTGGTTCAAAGAGATCTCTTTGAGTAAGTCAATCTCCACTTCTTCTGGAAGGTTGTGCTCCTCCCTGCTTTCGAAAAGAACCAGCTCAATCTCATCAAAGAAAGGGGCAAGCTTCATTACATTGGGGACAATTCGATCGGGATAGATATAGGAGGTGGTGCCTAATTTAAATGGGAATCTTCTCTTATCTTTTTTCAGAATCGGGAACTCCCTGTTATTCTCTTCGAGATTAAATCCATTCATTAGAATTTCCCTTATTCCTCTGTTCCTCGGAAACGAGAAAAATAAAAGGTTTCAAAGAAATGGGATTTTGTTTCACAACCACAATCGTTTTGTAAACCTCTTCGATGGTCTGATAATTCAAAACCTCTGCAGGAGGCCCCATCCTATAAATTTGTCCCTCATTCATTAGAATCAACCGCTCACAATATTCACTGGCTAAATTGAGGTCATGTAGAACCAGTACCACAGTGAGTCGAAATTCTCTATTTAATCTCTTGATCAGATCCAATATCCCTACTTGATGGGTGATGTCCAGGTGCGCTGTAGGTTCATCTAATAGAAGAAGCTTGGGCTCTTGAGTTAATGCACGGGCGATTTGGGCTAATTGCCTCTCCCCACCACTCAGTTTATGCATGGGCTTCTCTTTAAGCCGGTAGATATCCGTCAACTTCATCCATTTTGAGGCGATCTCAAAATCTTCGTCTGTCTCTAAAAATTGAAATTCCTTATAATGGGGAGTTCTTCCTAAGAGGACATACTCCTCCACAGTCATCCATCCCACCTGGGGTGTCTGGGAGACAAGGGCAATCCTTTTAGATAGGTCTTTATATCGAATCTGACTTAAATCGTTTCCCTCAAAGCAAATCCTTCCCTCCATCGGCTTAATGACCTTGGTGATCGCCCGAAGAAGGGTGGTCTTCCCTGAGCCATTAGGGCCGATGATTCCTAAGATTTCTCTCCCTGCTACCTGGAAATGAATTCCACGAAGGATGATCTTTGAATTATACCCGCAGGTCAAATTGTTCACTTCAAGCATCCCTATCCTCATGAAATCATCTGCCTCTTACTCAAGGCATAAACAAAAAGACTTCCTCCTAATATACCAGTGATGACCCCTACGGGTAATTCTGAAGGTGAAAGGATGGTTCTGGCCAGGGTATCGCAGAAAATTAAAAAGGCTGCTCCGCAAAGAAAAGAACTGATCAAAAGGATTCGATGATCTCCCCCGATGACCATACGCATGAAATGGGGAACCACCAAGCCTACAAAACCAATGATACCTGCCACAGAAACGCTGAAACCAGTAAGTAAGGAGGCGAGAATAAAAAGCGAGCGTTTGGTTCTTTCTACATTGATTCCCAGATGCAGGGCCTCTTCTTCTCCCAAAGAAAGAGCATTTAAGTGAACAGAGAAACAGTAAGAAATGATTAAGCCCAACATCGATATAAAAGAGGCCAATTTGATGAGGAACCAATTGGGTTCCTCCAAAGAACCCATGATCCAGAAGATAATTCCATGAAGATCCTCTGCACGAGAAATCGCCATGATGAGCATAATTAACGAAGATGAGATAAAACTGATCATCACCCCGGTAAGGAGAAGGCTTTCTATTTTTAATACCTCTTTCCTCGTGCTCAAAACATATAGGATGAAAATGACGAACATCGCTCCTAAAAAACCGAACAGAGGCAGGCTGAAAACGCCAGCTTTCCGATACAATTGGAAAACAATATTGAGGGCTACTCCTAACGCGGCCCCCCCTGAAATGCCCAGGGTATAGGGTTCCACCAGAGGATTCCGGAACATGCCCTGTAAAAGGACCCCGGCTAAACTTAAGGCTCCGCCTATTGCAAAACCTAATAGGATCCGTGGAAGGCGAATATTAAAGAGGATCGTATGATAGGTTGTGTCTTTGTCTCCATATATTAGTGAGATAAGGGTAGTAAAAGGTATGTCGGTAGTACCCACACAAAGGGAAAACAGGCCTATTCCCAAAAGGACTCCACAAAGGGCAAATATCCAAATAACCCAATAGGTGATTCTCTTTCTCATCATTTTTTCTTTTCTGGATGTAAGATGCTAACTATCTCCTCCAGGGTTTCAACAAAGCTAACCGGAGTTGGGCTGCAAACTCTATTAGAATCCACAATATGAATCCTATTATTTTGGGTCGCTTTCAGGGTGCCGTATCTTTGCCAAACTTCCTTCTCCTCTTCTCCTACAATCCCCATCGTTACGATGATGATGACATCAGGATCATGTTTGAGAACCTCTTCTCTCGAGTAAAGGCCACTGGATTGGTTTTGAGCAATATTGATCCCTCCAGCAAATTTTATAAAATCATTCACAAAGGATTCTCCTGTTACCGTAAAGAGTGGCTTTGTTCCGACCTGAACAAAAACTTTCGGCTTAGGTAAACCTTCAACCCCTTTTCTCATTCGATTTACCTTTTCTTTTGCATCTTCAACAAGTTTTTCCGCCACCTTTCCTCTCCCCGTCATCCTTCCCAATTCCAAGAATTGGTTACAAAGTTGCTCATAAGATTTAGGCGATGGCACACTTACAACTTTTATCCCCAATCCCTTGAGTTTTTCGACCGCATTAGGATTCGTCAGCGAGGTGGCCAGGACTAAATCTGGTTTAAGACGGAAAATCTTCTCTGTGTTGACCTCTACAACGGATCCAACTTTCTCTTTGATTTTTATTTCAGGAGGTCTTTCACAATAAGTGGTAATGCCTATTAATTGGTTTTGCAATCCTAAAAGGCATAGTTGTTCAGTGACCGATGGCCCAAGGGAAATAATCCGCTGATAGGGTGAAGAAAACCTTTCTGGATGGAGATGGAATGCAATCTTTTCAACAGCTTCCGCAACCCTCGGCCCGGGCCGACAAATCAGGTCGCATGAGATGACAAAAATTCGATCGTTCTTTACGGCGTCAAGAGTCTTCAGTATAGGATGTTCTCTGAGATTCCTCTTTAACGTTTCCTCATCATCCCCGCAAATCACGACTACCTCGGGATTGCGATCGAAAAGAGTCTTTCTATCTAATTCAAAGTAATCTTTTTTGATATCCGCAAAGACATTTCTTCCGCCCGCAAGATGAAACACATCGGTTTGAAACGACTCTCCCCCAATGGTGCCCAAGGGCTCTAATCCCATCACCCTGAACAGAGCGGGTCTTTTGGCCGGAGATAGAGTTTTCAGTTTCTCATGGATATTTTTAATTCTGTCCTCAATATTTTGCTTTAATCCTTTCGCTCTATGAGCTGTTCCTGTAATCTTTCCTATTCTCTCAATGGAGCCTATAATATCCTTTAAACGATGAGGATTAATCCAGAATATTTTTTTTCCTCTTTTTTCAAACTCTCCAACGAAGAGCTTTTGAATCGAACCAAAGGATAGAATAAGGTCCGGGTTTAACGAAAGGACTCTTTCTATATCGGGATTGGCAAACCCTCCTATCCTCTGTTTTTCTTTGTTGACTTCAGGACAATCGCAGGGGCAATAATCTGTCACCCCAACCAGAAAAGGCTGGAGTCCCAATGCCAATAGGATCTCCGTATGAGTTGGTGCTAAAGAAACGATCCTTTCTGGTTTCTTGGAGAATTCTATTTCTCTTCCCAGATCATCTTTCACTTTCACCGGAAAACCAAAGGTTTCGGTAAAAGTAGCAAGGACAATAAAAATTGTTAATAGGAGCTTTTTTATCATACTTCTTTTTCACCCCTTTATCTCTCAATTCCATTTCTTGCCTGGATTCCTTTTCGATAGTAATGCTTGACGTCCGTCATCTCCGTTACTAAATCGGCGGCTTCTATAATCTTTGGGTCAGCGCTTCTCCCGGTAAGGACGATTTCGACGTGATCAGGTTTTGAATAGATAAGTTCAAGAAGGTCTTTTACTGAAATAAGATCGAGTTGTACGGCAATATTGGCCTCATCGAGGATGACTAAATCGTATTCTCCACTTTTCACGATCCTTCGGGCATCGTTGAGTCCTTCCTCCGCTGCCTTTTTATCCTCTTCCCCCGAGGCTCTGTTAATGAAACCATCTTTACCATATTGTTTGATTACTACAGAGTGAGATAAGTTTCTTAAGGCTTTTATTTCGCTATACACCATCCCTTTTACAAATTGAGCAAAATAGACTTTTAAGCCTGCGCCTGAGGCACGGAGCGCCAAACCCAAAGCCGCCGTGGTTTTACCCTTCCCATCTCCTGTATAGACTTGAATATAGCCACGCATCTCTCTTCCTTTTCAATAAATCTTGACGACATCGTGCATATTAATCGGGTCGTCATTATATGAACTTTCCCGCTCCCTCCGATGGAGACTCTATCGCAATCCGTTCGTGGGGATCCCCCCATTTCGTGGGATCGGAGGGCGAGTCCCCAATTGCCCTTGGGATATTCCTTGTTTTGTCCAGCCCCCAACTTATGGAGCACGAAAAGTTTACTACCAGGATACGCAAGGCCCTTTAGTTAATTGTTGTCAAATTGTTCCGATAAATGAGGGGGTCTTAACTCCAAAAACCAGTGTTTCTCCCTCAGCCTCTTTTCTCCAATTTGAAACTCCACCGGCTTCTTAAAGATAGGCCCATCGTAGACAAAAGTATGGTATTCCCCATGTTCGCCACAGAGATCGATTCTCTCCACTTTTTCCAATTCGAGTATAAATTGCCGGTCTATCTTTCGGCCCAACCACTCTGGATCAAAAAAATCAGAATGAATCGCCACGATGATGGCCTGAAATCCTTTATCAATAAATTCCAAAAGCAATTCTTTTCTTGTCTCCTCCCACAAGGGTAATACCGGTTTAATTCCTGTCTCCGAGCAGACTCTTTCGATCCAATCCCTGTGCTCTTTCAAGTCGATATCTCCAAAGACCCCAACATGGATCCCTTTCCTTCTAAGTTCGGAGGTCGTTTTTTTGAATTCTTCTTCATAGCTTTCCCAGGTGGTCTTCCTTTGAACGATGGGAATGCCGATTGCCTCTGCCTGCGAGTTTATCAGCTCTGAAATCACTCCATGAGATCGAGAGCGTTTCCCATCTTCTGAGGCCATATTGACCAAACAAGAAATTTCGACCCCCGATTTTGAAGCCCTGTAGAGCGATAGTGCGCTCTCTTTGCCACCACTCCAGGAACAGAAGGCCATTAAATTTTCCAATTTAAGACTCCTCCACAGATTCTACAGTGAAAAGATGAATTTCCCATTCCTCCACCGCAATAAGGGCACTCCTTTTCATTCTCTTTTGGCTTTGGGATATCTCCAACGACCTCTCGATAAATTTCATAATAATAAAGATGCTCCGGATTCATGAATTTGACCGGATAGAATCTCGTTTTTCTAAGCCATTCCTCATCAGACATCTTTTGAGTAATGATCTCCCTTATCCGGCTCATCCCTGATCCATACTCAAGGGGGCGCTTGCTCTGCCAGATAATCTCCTTCGGCAGGTTAGCCTCAAATGCCTTTCTCAATATCCACTTTCCCAAAACTTTTCCCTCCTCCTCTCTGATTTTAAACTCCAAAGGGATATTAAGAGCGAATTGAATAAGTTCCTTATCAAGATAAGGCTGGCTTATCCTCATCATGAAGAAATCTCCCAAACGATTCGAGTTGAATGACATGGAGGCTGTAATTCTCGTAAGATAGGAAGTGAGGTTTTCGATCTCCCTCATATAATCGTATCCGGCAAAAAGCTCGTCCGCGCCATCGCCGGTCATCATCGCCTTAGCTCCCATTTCTTCAGCATGACTCAATCCAAAATAAACGACGAGGTCGTTGGGAATGGCCGGGTCAAAACTCTCGAGAATCTTTATGAGATTCGGGATAGAGCCTAAAGCCTCTTCGATGGTGACGATTCGATGATGATGGCTTAAACCGAATTGCTTTGCCATCGATTCAGCATAGAGGATGTCCTCTCCCGAAGATTCCAAACTGACCGTGATTGCAACAGCAGAAGGATTCAATCCTGCTAAAATACTGGTGTCAAGGCCTCCCGAAAAGAGTAAAAAGGGGGTTGAATCCCTTTTCATGATATCCGTCAATATTTCTCTCAATCTTAGAATGAGCCCTTCCATAATATTTCTTTCAAGGCATGAATCAGTTTGATATTCTCACTATGGGAACGAACAGCGATTCGAATAAATCGATCACTCAAATATTTAAAGTTCCAGCAATTCCTGATAAATACCCCTTGGTGAATGAGCCTCCTGGTTAACGTAAAAGAGTTTATTTTTCCATCCTCTATCTTTACCAGTAGAAAATTTGTGACAGAAGGATAGGGTTTCACCCCTTCCATCTTGCTCAATTCTCTATAGAGAAAGTCCTTTTCTTTTCTGATCAGCTCTCTTGTCCTTCGGATGTAATCTTTATCCGAGATCGTGACCTCTGCCAAAAGCTGGGCAAAGACATTGATGTTCCAGGGAACAGTGGCATGCTTTAAAGAGTGAATTAAATCTTTGTGCCCTATGAGATAACCAATTCTCAGTCCCGGAAGGGCAAAGAACTTGGTAAAAGACCTTAGCACAACGTATCTCTTGTCTTGTGTTGCTTTCCAGACAAAGGTATGCCTCTTTTCATCTGGAAGGAAATCCAAAAAGGCCTCGTCGACCAGAACGAATCTTGCAAAGGGATGATCGATTTTTCGATCTTTTATAAGGAGATTCCCAGTGGGATTATTGGGATTGCATATAATCAGCCAATCTGTTTCCCAAAAAGGAGATAAGTTGAGCGTAAAACCATCCCCTTCCTTAAGCTTGACCCACTTAATCTTTCCTTTGACCGATCTGATCGCCCTTTCATACTCTGAGAATGTTGGAGCAGGGATCACTGTCTTTTGAGGCCTCAAGACAGAAACCAATAGATATACCAATTCAGAAGAACCATTCCCAAGGAGGATGTTCTCCTCTTTTATGTGCCAACGTCGTGCAATGCTTTTCAACAAATCCCTGGATTCTGAATCAGGGTAATGAACGATCTTATCCCAATTCTTAAAAAACACTTCCCGGGCTTGATGACTCAAGCCTAACGGATTGATATTGGCACTAAAATCAATTACCTCCTTTTTGAATTTTCGCTGAACCTCATAGATATTACCACCATGGCTAAAATAAATATCATCCATCTGAAAAGAGTCTTCTGGGTTAGGAGAAAAATGAGGTTAGATTTCTAAAAAATGAAATCCAATAGCGATACGGGCAGGGATGCCCGTATCGCTGGACTAAACCATTTTCTACCGAACATTAAAAACTCAGTTTTATTCCCCCGAAGAACGAAAGGCCGGGGGTTCCCCAACCCTTGGCCTCTTCATATTTCTTATCGAATAAGTTCTCAACACGACCAAATATTTGGAAATGCTCAAAAATCTCATATGAGACTGCCAGATTGACCAGCGTATATCCATCAAGTTCTACCCTTCTCGCTGGCCAGACAGACCAATCCATATCGTCCCTTTTCCCTACATAGATCACTCCGAGATTAACATTCCCCTTCTTCAGGAAATGATAATTGATATCCAGTCCAAACTTATTCTTTGGCCTTCTTAATAGATCCCTGTCGGTCTTTTTATCCTCCGTATCGGTATGGGTATAGTTGAAACTCAGTGTCAAATCATCTATGGGTTTTATAGAGGCTAACAACTCAACTCCCTCGGCTTTGGCTTTATTAATATTGATATAACCTAACCCAGATTCGAAGTTGATCAGATTCTTAAAATCATTCCTGAAATAAGTGGCTCCTAAAATAACCCTTTTCTTAAGGAATTCCTGTTCGGCTCCAATATCCCATCCCCTGCTCTTTTCAGGCTTCAGGTTTATATTACCAATAGGCCCCCATGAGGTAGCAGGCGCAAATAATTGATATAAGGTAGGTGCTTTAAACCCTGTTCCGAATGTCCCTTTAACCTTTGTCCCTGTTTCCTTAATCAGGTAAGCAGGGGCGACCCGATAAGTCGTCTCTGTGCCAAAACGGCTGTGGTCATCAACACGAATGCCAAGGGTTGCAAAGAATCGATCCCGGAGTCTAATCTCATCCTGAAAATAGTATCCTTTCGTGTTTGCTGTCTTCTTCGGGAAAATACTCTGCCCCGGCCACCCAAAATATTCATAGTAATATTTCGACCTTCCTTCTTCCCTCTCATATTCGAAACCGAATGTTATGGCATTGGTTTTATGGAGTTTCATGTGATG
>VGSD01000033.1 GCA_016875155.1 Deltaproteobacteria bacterium
AAAGGCGGCTAATCTCATAGAGCGACATAAAAAAAACGGTAGGCTGCTGGATATAGGTGCCGGTTATGGGTTCTTTCTCTCGGATATGAAAGAAAGAGGATGGGAGGTTGCGGGTGTTGAAATCTCTCAAAAGGCGATTGATTATGCAAGAAGTATCTTGGGACTCACTGTGTATGAGGGACCACTGGAGAAAATAGGTTTCCCTCAAAACGATTTCGATGTGGTGAGCGGTTTTTATGTGATTGAACATCTTCTTGGTCCCATGGCCTTTTTAAAGGAGAGTTACAGAATTCTTAAACCCGGAGGACTTCTCCTGTTGAGATATCCTCATACCACGCCGATTAAGAACCTCCTCCGTTTCTTAGGCATCAAGAATCGCCTCTATGACCTGCCTGCTCATCTTTCCGACTTCTCACCTGAAATGATTGAGCGGTGTATGGAAAGGGCAGGATTTAAGGGATGCCGGCACTTCATCGGCGGACATACGCTCCCAAAGGAGCAGGGAAAGAAAATCGCTTCGGCTATTTTTGGGAATCTCTCTGAAGCCTTTTTCCATCTCAGCGGCCAAAAATTTCTCTTTCCTGGAGTGAGTAAAACCGTGTTAGGATTTAAGGGGTAATTCTTTATGACAGAATTCATCTACGGGAAGAGTGCCATGAGTAAATTGACCAAAAGAATCATTATAAAATCCCCCTTAATCCCCCTTTGCCAAAGGGGGAAACTCCCTATCTCCTCCCTTTGGCAAAGGGAGGTCGGGAGGGATTTTAAAAAGATTTTCAAACAACCAAAGTGCACTTTTTTTTTAATTTTCATCTTTTCACTTTTCCTGCCCTTCCATACCATTGAAGCACAGACCCTGAGCGTGGATGAGGTTGTAAAACGAATAAGAGAATCCCGTGAAAAGACGAAAGACTTTTCCGCGGACCTCCTACAGGAGAAAAAGATATCGTTGCTCAAAGAGAAGGTGGTCTCAAAAGGAAGAATTCGATTTAAAAAACCGGACAGGATCTCGATTGAATTCTTTCATCCTGAAACAAGCCAGATGGTTTACGATGGCAAAACCTTCCTTCTCTACTTCAAGGAAGAGAAGATGGCAGAACGCTACCATGTTCAGGGAAACCTCATGGTTGAAAAATACCTGCTCCTCTTTAAAGATCCTTTTCAGGAGAAACTTGCCAATTGGAGGATCCTGGAGGACAGGGAGTCCTTTCTAATAATTGAAATATTGCCCAAAGTGAAGGATCCGCCTTTTGCTAAGACGAAGATGTGGTTTTTAAAGAAGGATTGGACCCTTACAGGAATGGAGATGGTTGAAAAGAATGGAGATACAACAATCCTCCAATATTCCAATATGAGGGTGAATACCGGGCTTTCGGATTCTGACTTTGAGATTCGACTTCCGAAGGATGTAAAGGTCACAGAGGTTAAATGAGAAAGAGGGTTGTCATTACAGGTCTGGGTATCGTGAGCGCTGTAGGGAACAGCGTTCCTAAATTCTGGGAATCCCTCGTCGAGGGAAAAGATGGGTCCAAGGAGATTACTGCCTTTGATGCTTCACCCTATCGGACAAAGAAGGCGGCTGAAGTTTCGGGATTGGATCCTCAGGCTCATTTCACCGGAAAAGAACTTCGCAGGCTTTCGAGGTGTGACCAATTTGGACTCGTTGCTTTCAGAGAGGCATGGAAATCTGCCCGGCTTGATCAAGACCCGATTGACAAAGAGAGAGCCGGGATCATCTTAGGGGCAGGATCAGGCGGGATCCTCTCAGTTGAAAAGTATTTCAGGGATTTCTATCAAGGGAAAGGAAGGCCTTCTCCTTCTCTCCTCATCTCTTACTCTCTTGCCACCACCACTGACCTCATCGCCATTGAATCAGGGTTGAAAGGTCCGCGTTCAACAACTGCAACGGTCTGCTCTTCAAGCTCTGCTTCGATCGGAGTGGCTTACGATATGATTCAGATGGGATTAGCCGATGTCATGATCAGTGGCGGAAGCGATTCTCTCTGTGAGGTTTCCTTCAGCGGTTTTAGCAGTTTGAAGTTGGTTGACCCTGAAAGTTGTAAACCCTTCGACAAGAGGAGACAAGGGTTGACCATCGGTGAAGGAGCAGGCATTCTCATCCTCGAAGAAATGGAGCATGCCCTAAAAAGAGGTGCTCAAGTCCTTGCGGAATTTCTCGGTTATGGCATCTGTGCCGATGCCTATCATCTCACAGCACCTGAACCCAATGGGGAAGGCGTGGAAAGGGTGATCAGGATCGGATTATCTCATGCCGGAGTTACCCCGGAAGAGGTTGATACAATCAATGCCCATGGCACCGCGACCCCGTTTAATGACATTGCTGAGACCAGAGGCATCAAAAGGGTATTCGGAGAGAGGGCAAAGGAGATTCCCATTAGCGGAATCAAGTCAATGGTGGGACACTGTCTTGGATCCGCAGGGGGCATCGAGGCTATTGCAACCGTTCTTACGATCAAGAACGGAATCATCCCTCCCACGATTCACTATGAAGTGCCCGATCCCCATTGCGACCTCAACTATACACCAAATCATTCGATCAAAAAGGATGTTCGAGTCGCTATTTCAAACTCTTTTGCCTTCGGTGGTAATAATGTGTGTCTGGTGTTTGGGAAAATTGAAAAAGAGGATTCCAGGGGTCTAGGGTTCAAGGGGTCAAGGAAATGATACTCGAACCCATGAACCCTCGAATCCTTGAACCCTGATTAAGATTATGAACCATCGCATCGTCATCACGGGCCTCGGAATCATCTCTCCCATTGGAGTCGGGAGAGAGGAGTTCTGGAAGAACTGCCTTCTGGGAATTTCAGGAATCAAACCGATTCAAAGGTTTGATGTAGGTTCTTCCCGTTCAAAATTAGGGGCTCAACTTCCTGAGATCGATTTTAAGACCTTCATCAAACCTGCCAATCTCAGAAGGATGGACCGGATTGGAAAGGTGATGGTCTCAGGCGTAAAGATGGCCCTTGATGATTCAGGTCTCGATTTAAATAAGGAAGATCCCCATCGAATGGGGATTTCGATCGGGACCGGACTTGGAAGTTCGGATACGGTAGACCAGTTCTTCCGTGGACTCTTAAAGGATGGTCCTGTGGGAGCGCAACCTTTACTCTTTCAGACCGCTGTGCCCAATGCAATCACCAGTCATTGCGCTATTGAATACGGAATCAAAGGGGTCAATATCACTTTTTCCCATAAAGAGACCTCTGCAGAGATGGCAATAGCCTATGCCTGCCATCTATTAAGAGAGGGGAGAGCAGATGTTATTTTTGCGGGTGGAGGCGACGAACTGAGCGAACCTCTCTATCATGTCTATTCGATACTGGGTGGTTTATCCCCGGGCAAGGGAAAGGGAGTCGAGGGGATGAGACCTTTTGATCGGGATCGGAATGGGATGGTTCTGGGTGAGGGAAGTGGGATTCTTGTTTTAGAGAGGTTGGAGCATGCAGAGGAGAGGGGAGCAAAAATCTATGCAGAGGTCGCCGGAATAGGCCTTTCAGGAAGCACGGATGGTGTTCTCCGGTATGACCAGAAGGGTAATTCTATTGCAAAGGCAATGTCTCAGGCCACAACAGATCCCTCTATGGTTGATTACATCTCTGCAGCAGCAAATTCAACTCTTGATCTGGATCGGGCAGAAACCTCGGCCATTAAGCAGGTCTTTGGAGAAAGGGCAAAAGAAATTTCCGTGAACGCTCTTAAATCGATACTTGGAGAGTTTGATGGCTCAGGAGGGATGAGGGCGTGCAGCGTTGCTTTAAGCCTCTTTCAAGGAATCATTCCTCCAACGATTGGGACTGAACATCTCGATCCTAATTGCGATTTGAATGTCGTCCTGGGTCAGTCAAAAGCAAGAGAGATGCGATCGGCTTTACTTAATAGTTGTTCAAATGGTGGTTCAAATATTTCGATTTGGTTTAAGCGTTACTCCTAATACAAATCTATTACCTATTATGGTTTCCTGTCTTTTCCTGGAGGAGGCGTCTCACGACCTGGTCCTCCATTCTGCGGTTTGACTCCCTCTTGTCTATCTGATTCTCTTCCTGAAGATTTGTTCTCCCGCGGTCTTTCAACATGTGGTTCAGGCCTCTGCTCTACTCTCGGAGGAGGTGCTACCCGGCCTTGACTTGTATCCGGAGGTCTGACGCTCTGGCTCGGAGGAGAGGTTTGACTCGGTCGATCAATCTCCCTTGCCGGAGGTTTCGTCTCCTGCGGCCTTTCCACACGTGGCTCAGGTCTTTGCTCTATTCTTGGAGGAGGTGTCGGTCGGCTTTGACTTGCATCCGGAGGTCTGATGCTCTGACTTGGAGAAGGATGGGGTTGCTTTGATTTATCAATCTCTCTTACAGGAGGTTTCGTTTCCTGTGGTTTTTCCACTGCCCGCTCAGGCTTCACTTCTTTCTGAATGACACGCTCTCCCCCTATGGGTTTCTGCTCAGGAGGTTTTTGAATCTCTTTTTCACGGACAGGACTGCTACTCCGATCAGGAGTAGATCTTTCTCTGGATTTCTCCACTCCAGGTTCTTTGGGCTTTTGATCTTCAACCGGGCGCTGTATAGTTGGCTGTGTGGTTTTTTCTTTTGGTTTTTCAATTATTTTTTCTTGAGGTTTGACCACTGGCTGTTTTTCAGTTCTTTCAGGAGAAGGTTTTTGCACTTTCGATGGTTCCATCCCTTTTTCAGTCGGTTTCACCTCGGCAGGTTTCACAACCTTTTCCATGGGTTTCTGACTGGTTGGCTTTTCAACCTCTTTTACAGGAGTTTTAAATTCCTTTCCTTTATCCAACTCTTTTGTACTCGGTTTTTCTCCGATTCGATCCACCTTTTTTTCCACCGGGGGTGGTTCTTTGCTTTTTATCGTCGTCTCCTTGGGAGGGGATGCCGGTTTCAGAACCGGGGCTTCCCGCTCCCTTGTTAAGGGCCGACTCCCTTTTATCTCTCTCACATTGATTTCCCTAATCTTTTCAGAAGGTTTTTTTACCTGCGGAATTTCACGAACGACAGGCATCACCGTAGTCCTCTCAGGTGTGATATTGGGCCTTCCAATATGTATCTTTTCTCTAAGGAAGGGATTTTCTCTTTCCCTTACCTCCACATGCCTTCCATGGACAAACGTGTCGTGGTGTACAACTGTGACGGCGTTATGAACATGGACGTTGCGATAGACCACTTTTCCGACGTTGATTGTCGCAATATTGGTATGGATGAGATTGACGCTGTAAGGCCCATAGTATCCGTAACCGTAGAAGATCTCTCTCGGCGCCAGAGGCACCCAGGAGATATGGGTGGGTGTTCGAACCCAGCCTACGAATCCAGGTCCCCAGTAGACAGCCCCTCTCGATGGAGGAACCCAGCACCATCCGATAGAAGATACGAAAGCCCATCTTCCATAATGATAGGGTACCCATCCCCAGGGCTCGTAAGAGATCCATACATAATCACCCCTGATCCATACCCATCTCCCCATCCGGTAAGGTGCCCATCCAGCTGAAACAATTGCTGTAGGAGTCCAGACATAGCCATATCCTCTCACATAAACCCATCTCCCGTAATCCTCAAAGTCAGTGGCATAGGGATAAAGCTCTTCAGGGAGATATCGGGAAGGGGATCGACGGTCAACATAGATTCGATTTCGGTTTTGATTCCACCTTTCCCATTCATCAGGAGGGGCTAAGGGATTAAACTCTGCGGGAAATCCTTCTCTGAGGGCAAGCGTCCTATTCTGATCCACCTTGATCCTTCCCTCGTTACTCTCTACATCAACAGAACCCTGATAGACAGAGATGTCCGTATGGCGATCATTCAGAATGTCAATCCGAAAGATGGCTCGCTCGTAAGCACTCACAGAAGACAGTGGGGTATCAATCTGAAGCAGACTGCCTCTTACACCCTTGAGATTGGCATAAGCCCGGCCTTCTGAAAGATAGAACTGATAGGAATCCTTCTCGAGGGTGAGAACATCAAGAGCGGTTTTTTCATCAAGCCGTAGTACGGACCCATTCCTTAACTGGAGTTCGGTCCGGCTCCCCTCAGGCACCCAGATTCGATCTCCATCCTTCAAAGGCATATTGAGGGATGCGGGAACCCAATCGCCGGTGTCCTCTGTATTGATCTGAACATCCCCTTCGATGAAACTGATGCGTAAATGTCCAAGGGTTGCCGGGTAGGATAATGTGGGAAGAAGGATGAATACCGCCATCAGCACTATCAATCTTAATATTTTCATGAGTATCCTCCTTTTATGTTAAGGCCTTTCTATTATAATTTTAACCTTTTAATCCATTAGACGAAAGGAATTAGTCTTTTATTCTATCAGGTTCGTAGGTGGGGGACAACTCTTTGAATTCAGGTTAGATTTTTCTTTATTAAAACCCAATCCATTCTTTAGGTTGACCTTCTTTATCACTCGATTTCAGCGAAGACTCTGCAATGAAAGGCGAGGAATGGCAGTGCAGATCAATCTTCAGAAGTTCTTCCCTGCTTTGCGAGATACCCATCGATCAGTTTTCGTGCGATGCTTATTTTCCCAGGGATACGTGGCAGATTGTTAACGGTGAACCAACCCGCGTCTTCGATTTCCGAGTCATTCAAGGAGATCTCCCCGCCAGCATAAGTGGCTGTGAACCCTATCATGAGAGAATGGGGAAAAGGCCAAGGCTGACTTCCAAAGTATTTAATGTCTTTGATGTCCACACCTACCTCTTCCTTCACCTCACGAACCACAGCCTCCTCAAGCGATTCTCCTGGTTCAACAAAACCAGCAAGAACGCTATACATTCCTGGGAGGAAATGCCGGGATCTGGCTAAAAGGAATTCCTGATCTCGTTCGACAAGAACAATGATGGCTGGAGCGAGACGAGGGAAATGGAGAAGGCCACATTGGGGACATTCTTTGGCTCGTTCTGTTTTTTCATTCTCAATTGAACTCCGCATCGGCCACAAAATTGGTGTGTCCGATCCCAGTCCACAATTTGAACTGCCCGAGCTGCAATCCAGAATAAGTCTTCGTCCAAACGGCCATAAACTTGGCGCAACCCTTCAAAAGTCATCCCGGCCGGGGGAGTCGTTCCCACTGCTGCTTCACATGCATAACAATGATGATTATTTAACTTGCCGAGGTAGTTTTGCCTTATGACTCTTAGGTCCAACTCATTTAAGTCCATCAAGAAAGGGAGGATCATGGATTCGGGTTTTTGATAAATAAGAAGTTTATTCTCCTGGAAGATGAACCACCAAGCAGGTTCAGATCGTTTTTTAGGGGGTATGATGCCAGAAATAAACTCTCTGCTCTCGTCCATCTTTAAACCATGTAAGCTTATTGTAGAACAATAAGACTTTTTCAGCCACTGACCCGCTTGTTCCTCAGAGGCCGTGTCATAATTGCCAACAAGGGGGGAGAGGTAGTCGGATTCCAAAGATTTAGAATGCGGGTCTTTTAGATTATAGCAAATGATCACATGTATAAAATCGTATGTTATCATACCGTTGGGACATCTAATGGCGAACAGTTAAAGGTTACCGCTCTAAATCTTTTCCACCCGACCGCCTCTTCCCCCTTTTGAATAAATCGGTTTTTTCATATTACGACACAGTCTCTCAATAGAGAGGGTATCCTAATGAGTTTCGGTCACAGAAAAAGAGGTGTTTATATGTGGGGGTTGATGGTTCGACGTGATGCAAAAGGTTGTGTTATACTGCTGGCATTATGTCTGACATGGATGTCATCATCATCGGAGCAGGAGTAGCAGGGCTGACCTGCGGTTGCCTTTTGGCCCAAAAGGGGTTGAACGTCCTGATCGTTGAGAAGAATCAGAAGATAGGCGGCTGTTGTTCCTCTTTTCAGAAAGAGGGGTTTTCTTTCGACCTCTCTGTCCAATCGCTGGGTGAATGCCAGGAGGGAGGACGGATCTGGAATTTATTGAAAAAGTTAGACCTCCTCCATCACCTTCGTTTCATCCCTCTTGAGCCGGCAAGGGAATATCACTTCCCAGATCAGACCATGGTTCAGTCTTCTCAACTCGAAACTCACATCGAAAACCTCTCAAAGGTGTTTCCTGAGGAGAAAAAAGGGATTAAGCAGATCTACGAAGTTCTGAGAAAGATCTTTAATGAATTTTCTCGTGTCCCTTCGTCTCTCAATTGGTTCGATCCATCTTCCCTCAGTTCGCAGTTTCCTTTTCTCTTGAGATATAAAGATCAAACCTTTGGGCAACTCTTGGATGAACAAATCTCCCATCCCTTCTTAAAAACTATTCTCTCGATTCGAAGCTCCTATGCTCTGCTTCCACCTGAAGAGATTTCTGCAGTGGGAATGGCCGGAATTGAGATGTCCTACTTCAACCATGGCGTCTCCTGTGTGGATGGAAAAGTGGAAGAGCTTCCACTCAAAATGGGAGAGGCTTTTAAGAAGATAGGTGGGAAGATGATTACCAGGCAAGAGGTTGAAAAAATAATAATGAATAAAAAAGAGGCTATCGGTATCAAACTAACAGATGGCCAAGAATTGACAGGCAAGGTCGTGGTCTCCAATATCGATGCACAGACGACTTTTTCAACACTTCTCAGTGAGGACAGTATCCCGATGGGCTATAGATCAAAACTGAAAGGGATGAGACCCTCCCTCTCTTATTTTATCCTCTATCTTGGAATCGATGGGAGTTTGGAGGAGCTTTCTGTATCCAATAACGAGGTTTTTCCAGACGATCAAATTTCGCAGGAGTATCAAGCCCTCTATGAGAACCAGATTCCTGATAGGGCGCCTTTCTACTTACTTGCCCCATCAAAGGTCAATCCCTCTCATGCGCCTGAAGGAAAGAGCACGCTCTGCTTAAGCATGAAGGCTCCATATCATTTCAGTGGAGGGTGGGCTCAAAAGACCATTGATGAACTCTCTGAGTCGCTCATTTCCAGAGGGTCGGTTCTGATACCTGACCTAAAGAAGAGGATTCTGGTCAAAGCCGAAGCTACTCCAAAGACGATTGAAAAATGGACAGGCAATCTTATGGGGGCGGCTTACGGATGGACGCAGATCCCGAGCCAATCCGGTATCCACCGCCTCCAGCGGACAACCCCCATTCCAAATCTCTTTTTAACCGGACACTGGACATCGCCAGGTGGAGGGATTGCTGCCGTGGTAGCTTCGGGAGAGTTGACAGCCGAAGCAATTTGGAGCAAATTTGAGAGAGGAGATGTTTAAAATGGTTCGAAGACCTTATTTATCTATTCTTTGCCTTTTGTTCCTGTCACTTCTTCTCACAGGATGCCCCAAGAAGGTTGAAGTCATTCCTCCTGAGAAGCCGCCCTTTGAAAATCCGATCATCAAACTCCTTGAGAAATTTTCTCCTGCGGAATCCCTTCAAGCGAGAGTCTCCATCCGGATCGAAACGGTGAGAGATGGAGAAGAGATGAATTTTATCCTCAATGGATTTCTCCTCTATCAAAAGCCGGATAAGTTTCGACTTCTGGGATATCACCCCCTGGGAATGGGGCTTTTCGATGCCCTCTACCGGAACGGTGAGTTCTTTCTCCTGATTCCACCTCAGAAAAGGGCTTATACTGGGGAAGTTTCTCAATTTGAAAATGTGATGGCAAAAGCTGGCGAGATCAAGATTTCCTCAGAGAAGGGCGAAGGCAGTGAGATTCCCAATCGCATCCAGATTGAACTGGTGGAGAAAGAGACCCGCATTGATCTCCGGTTGAAAGGGGATTCGGTCAATCCTTCCCTGCCCGAAGACAGCTTCCAGTGGAACGTTCCGGAAGGGGTAGAGGTGAGGTCCATCGAGAGGCTTTTGAGAAGGTTGAAGCGAAGATGAAGATAACCCTGATCATCCCCAGGTGGCCCAAAGATAGTTTCTGGGACGTAATCGCCTTTAAATTTCCACTCCTCTCCACCTCTCTTCTCGCCGGCCTGACCCCTAACCAACACCAAGTCAGCATCATCGATGAGAGCATTTCTGAAATTGATTTCGATCAGGACGTTGATCTGGTCGGGATCACGGCCATTACCCCTCTGGCTCCAAGGGGCTATGAGATTGCGGATCAATTCCGGAAGAGGGGTAGAAAAGTGGTCATGGGAGGGATCCATGCCTCCTGGCTTCCTAAAGAGGCCAAACAACATTCAGATAGCGTCATCATTGGCGAAGCGGATGAGATCTGGATGGATATTTTAAAGGATGCAGAAAAAGGATCACTTGAACCTTTTTACCAACAGGAAGAGCGAACAAATCTCGCCCGTCTTCCCATTGCCCGGAGAGATATTCTTCCCCGAAAAGGCTACCTCTTTCATAACCTGATACAGACCACCCGGGGATGTCCTTATGATTGTGAGTTCTGCTCAGTGACCGCCCTCCATGGAAGGACTTATCGGATGAGGCCGGTTTCCGAAGTCGAAAAGGAGATTCAATCTCTGGAACGTTCAAAAGCCTATATCTTCTTTGTCGATGACAATATCGTTGGAAACCTCTCCTATGCAAAGGAACTCCTGACCATGCTTTCCCATTACCGGTTGCGGTGGGTGAGTCAGGGGCCGATTCATATCGCGGAAAATGAAGAGATCCTTTCACTGATGGCAAAAGCCGGATGCCACGGACTCTTCATCGGTTTTGAGAGCCTTCGCGAAGAGAACCTCGACCTGATGGGAAAGAAAATCAATCGGGTAAAGATGTATGAGAGGGGAATCCAGAGACTTCACGACGCAGGCATTGGGGTCTATGGCTCCTTTGTCTTCGGATACGATTATGATGATGTTTCGGTCTTTAATGAATTTCTGGAATTTGCCAATCGAAACAGGATCGAGGGAGCTTTCCTTCCCATTCTCACCCCATTTCCAGGAACACGGATCTATCAGAGGTTAAAACAAGGGGGAAGACTTCTCACTGAGGACTGGTCGAAGTACGATATGGCAACGGTCGTCTTTCAGCCGAAGCGGATGAGTGTTGAGGAACTTCAGGAAGGGTTCTGGAAGGTGAACCGGTCTTTTTACTCACCTTCTTCGATGGCAAAAAGGATCTTCCATCCGTTCCATCTCAGCAGAAGCTTGATCATCTTCGGACCGATGAACTTGGGTCTCTGGCCCGCCGTCAAAAAAGCCCAACGATTTTTCAAAAAAGTAAAGTAAAAAACACCGACGATCCCGATCCAATCCCTATTTTTTGAACAAATGGTTCACCCGCAAGAAGCCCCCAAGATTCTTATAAACAACTAATTCTCCCATAAGAGAAGTTCGTTATGTACTCGAAATTCCATTGACAAAAAGGAGCGGAGTGGGTAGTATTTTTAAAAACAACAATAGGAGAAATACGATGAAGTCAGTAGATCAATTAGCAAAGAAAGCAAAGGGGCTTAGTCCGACAGAAAGAATTCGGTTAGTTGAGGCCATCTTATACAGCCTTGACAAACCGGATCCGGAGATCGAGAAGAGTTGGATAGCCGAATCCGAGGCCAGATATAGGGCCTATAAACGTGGAGAGATTGGAGCAATTAATTGGGAAGAAATTAAAAAGAGGTATGAACGTTGAAGGTTCGGCTTATCTCCTCTGCCAATATTGAATTGGATGAGGCTGTGCAGTACTACGATCACCAATTACCCGGGTTGGGTTTTCGCTTTTTCCAAGAAACATCAGCAGCTATCGAACGTATTCGTCTTATGCCAGAGGCATGGATGAAAGTAGGTCTGCGAACACGGCGTTGCATACTAAAGGGTTTTCCCTATGCTCTTCTTTATGTAATAGATAAAGAGGAAATTCTAATCACGGCAGTAGCCCATCTTCACAGAGATCCGGAACATTATAGAGATAGAATCTTGTAAACCTAATAACTAACTGCCTTAATGGATGCTGAAAAATATATCCCCCGGTGAGACGCAACGTTCTACTCAACTGAGAAGGAGTCATGGATGGAAACTAAACTTAAAATGGTTTACTGGAAAGGCAAAAAATTCTGGGTTGGAAAGCTTATTGACCATCCGGAAGTTATGACTCAGGGAAAAACACTGAAAGAACTAGAAGAAAATATTATTGATGCCTATAAGCTTTTAGTTTTAGATGAAGTTCCCAAAAACCACGAAATCAAAGAGATAGTGGTTGCAGTATGAAAAGAAAGGAACTCATCAAGAGATTAACCGACTGATCATCTCATCAGAGGAGGAGAAAAATGACCTTACTTGTCATTCTCATTATCATCGTCGTACTTATCGCTGCGGTCGTTACGATTTATAACAAACTGGTTCGGCTCCGGAACACGGTCAAGTCTTCGTGGTCGGAT
>VGSD01000034.1 GCA_016875155.1 Deltaproteobacteria bacterium
TCCCAATCTCCTGCCCTCCGGCCACTCTCATCCCATTCACCCTGCAGATGACGGGCTTCTTGCACATGAGGATGGAGTCCACCATGTTGTTGAAAAGTTCCATGTAAGCCCCGTATTCCTCGGGCCTCATGCTGTAATACTCCGAATACTCCTTCGTGTTTCCGCCAGTGCAGAAGGAATAAGGGCCTGTGCCGGTAAATACAACCGCCACCACTGAACGGTCGGTCGAGGCATTTTCAAACCCAGCAATCACTCCCTTCACCATCTCTGTCGTATAAGAGTTGTACTGGTTAGGATTGTTCAGTCTGATCCAGGCATTATACAGCCCGGGGATAACATTCCCCTTGGGATCTTTCAAAGGTTTTTTCTCATACACCGTGCATGGGGCATCTTTGCCCCAATGCTCCGAACCATAGCGACTATGGTCCTTCATCTCATGCTCTCTTGGCATCCACTTCAATGACATAAAAACTCCTCCTTTCTCGTTTAAACTGTTTTTTGAGTCAACTCTGCATTTCACCCCCTCCCTCACCCTCCCCCCTCGAGGGGGAGGGGTTGGGTGGTGGCATGCTTCCAAGTCAGGGGTTTCACCTTAAAAATCGGGTGTAAGAACGATTCTCTTTTCTGGAGAGCCGGCCTTGTGGACTTCATCAAAAACAGATGCGATCTGGCTCATGGGCCGGGTTTCCACAAAGGGCGCGATATCGATCTTCTTTGCGAGGACCATATCGAGCACAACCGGGTAATATTCAGGCAGACATCCCCATGTCCCAATGATCTCCGCATCAAAAGCCATCAGCCTTGACAACATATACTCATTCTTTGCCATGCCAAATCCGACCACGACAAGCTTCCCGGTGAAGGAGAGAAGTTCCAGGGCAAGGTCCTGTCCTGCTTTGGTTCCACTCACCTCGAAAATTTTCCAGCCAAAACCGGCCTCCAGACCGTTCTTCTTGCAGATATCTCGAAACTCATTTCGGATATCTTTAACCTGTTTGTCCTGGGAACTGATCACAAAATCCGCTCCATACTTTAAGGCTCTCTGCAATTTCCCGGGATTTCTTGCGATGCCAACCACCGCTTTTGCGCCAAGGGCCTTCAGTGTCTGAGCTACATAAACACCCACGCCTCCAGTGACTCCGATGATGATGACATTGTCTCCTGGCTGGAGGTCAGCCCTTTTAGCGGCCTGATAGGGTGTGGTTGCCGCATCAGCCACGACCGCTAAATGTTCCAGAGGAATACTTCCGCGGTTTCTCACCTCACAGAGATCAATCGAAGGAACAGGAATATGGCTTGAAAACCCTCCATAAATTCCCAGGCTGTTTCCTGGCATCTTCTGAACCAGGCAGCGATTTCCTCTGCCGGTCTTGCAGAGATAACATTTCCGGCAGGGCATGACCGCCGGGACAATCACCTCTTTGCCCATCCACTTCTCGTCGCCTGCCACTACCGTTCCGCTGATCTCATGTCCGAGGGTCAGAGGCGGCTTCTGTACAGTAGGGACGCCATCATAAAAATAACCAAGGTCTGTATGGCAAACCCCACAACCCGCCACCTTTACCAGAACCTCATCCGCTGCCAATGCAGGGACAGGAATGGAGGCCTTCTCCAATTTACCCGGTTTGACCTCACCCGTCTCCTTATCCTTGCTTGTTGGCTGCACCATCTGCCATGTTTGAATCTTTTCCGGCACTGACATATCCTTCACCCCCTTCTTCATTTTTGATTTCGGATTTCGGATTTCGGAATTTCATTCCACAATCCAAAATCCGCAATCTGCAATCGATTAAGTCATTCCCAGTCCGCCATCCACGCAGATGAGTTGACCCGTGATATAGTTCGCTTCATCTGACGCAAGGAAGACAAATGTCGGAGCCACCTCTTCTGGCTCTGAGAATCGCCCTAGCAAGATCCTCCCTGTATAAATCGCCATCAATTTGGGGTCTGATTTAACTTTATCGAACATTTCAGTACTGACATACCCCGGTTGGACAATATTCACTGTAATCCCATAACTAGCCAATTCGCGCGCCGCCGACTTGGTAAAAGCAACCATTCCCCCCTTCGCTGAGCTGTAGTTAATCTGACCCTTTGTTCCCCACAATCCAGCTGAAGAGGTGACATTGATGATCCTTCCGTATTTTCTCTCCATCATATATTTTGATGCGATCTGAGTGCACAGGAACGGACCCTTGAGCTGGATGTCAATGACCTCATCCCATTGCTCCTCTGACATTTTGTAAAGCATATTCGGCCTTGAGACTCCTGCATTGTTGACCAGGATATCGATCTTCCCGAAATGGTCAATGCAGGCGTTGATAATCTTCTCCGCTTCGGCCTTAACCGCCACATTGCCTTTCACGGCAACAGCCTTCCGCCCTATCTTTTCGACCAGTTCCACCACTTCCTGGGCGGGCTTATCCTGTGACGCATAATTGACGATCACATCTGCCCCCTCCTTGGCATAGGCAAGGCAGATCGCTCTTCCGATTCCCCTTCCTCCGCCCGTGACAACAGCGGCTTTCCCTTCTAATCGTCCCATCGACTCCCTCCGTCCATTTAAACCTTGATCTTATTCGACCTTCAGCTCTAGGTTGATCATATCTCCTCCTCTTGTAAAACCCATGTCCCTGAAAAATTTGAGGAGGTCCCAGTCATTCCAATTCACCAGGGTATAGATGACGCTGACACCAATCGCCTTCAAATTTTTGACAAACTCCTGACTCAATTTCCTTGCCACTCCCTTATGCTGGTAGTCCGGATCAACTCCGATGATGGTGAGCCATCCGGTCGTATCAGGAACACCGAACTCCCATCCGCTCACCTCTCCGACCACGAAACCGATCACCTTTCCTCCAAATTCAGCTACCAGGGAGGACAACGGATAGACCGTATTCTGAGTGACGAGGTTATTCCAATAATCGGGCCTCAATTTTCCAATAACCTTGCGGTCAATTTCGACAATTGCACCCAGGTCTCCGATTGTCATCGGCCGTATATTTACTCGGGTCAAAAATGCTTCATCCATTTTTCTGGTTTTCTCCCCCTTCCCCTATCCAATGACCGCAATCACTGCTTCGGCTTCAACTTCCTGCCCTGGGGCAACACAGACTTCTTTTATGGTCCCGGTGATTGGCGCCACAATCGGCATCTCCATCTTCATCGCTTCTAGAACTGCCACCTGATCATCCTCTTTTACCTGATCTCCCGCTTTAACCGAAACTGAAACAATCTTGCCTACCATTGGCACTGTTACGGGTGTACCCATAAGATGAACCTCCTCTGATATACCGATTCTGTTTTATTTTAGACCTAACACACTGCGTGCGATAATCATCTTCTGAACATTGGACGTCCCTTCTACGATCTGGTAAGACTTGGCGTCCCGGTAGAGTCTCTCAACAGGATACTCACTCGAGAAACCGTAGGAGCCGAAAATTTTGACAGCCGCGTTTGCCGCACGAACTGCCACTTCTGCTGCATAGAACTTGGCGGAGGAGATCTCGATCGTATTCCTCTGCCCCCGGTCCCTGTTCCATGCTGCCCGGTAAACTAAAAACCTTGCCGCCTCTTCCTCAACAAACATTTCTGCAATCTGTTCCTGAATCATCTGAAAATTAGCAATGGGTTGTCCGAACTGTTCCCTCTCGTTTGCATAACGAACAGAATGTTCCTTACAGGCCCTTGCCACTCCAACCGCCCGTGAGGCGCAGGAAAGCCTCGTATTGTCCAGCATGAACATGCAGATCTTAAACCCATCCCCCTTCTGCCCTACGAGACTGTTCTTCGGCAGTTTGACATTGTCAAAGTAAATCTCACCGGTGGGCGCACAATGGAGTCCCAGTTTTGTCTCAATCGCTTTCTGGGTCACTCCCGGAAGGTGCATATCTACTAGAAAGGCCGATATCCCCCGATGTTTCAGCGACCGGTCCGTATAGGCATAAACGATCCCGAGATCCGCAACCGGAACCCCTGAAATCCACATCTTGCTCCCGTTGAGGATAAAACAATCCTCTTTCTCTTCGGCAACGCTCTTCATCGAGGCCACATCCGAACCTGAATTCGCCTCTGTGATGGCAAAACAGCCCAAGAGGTCCGCATTGATCAATTTGGAAATATATTTTTCTTTCTGTTCCTCTGATCCGAAATTGAGAATTACGGACTGGATGGAATTCATCTGAAGGTTGAAAGGAAGACCCCAGGAGGGAGAAACTCTTGCAATCTCTTCTGCCATAATCGAGGCTGCAAGATACCCGGTCTCATTTCCACCATATTTCTCTGGCGCAATACAGCCGAAGAATCCCAGGTTTGCCATCTCCTTAACAATTTCTTTACGGAAACGGTGCTCTTTTTCATCTTCTTCCATGGTGGGAGCTATCCTCTTTTCGGCAAAGTTTTTTGCCATATCCCGCATCGCTTGTTGCTCATCTGTCAATAAAAAATCCATAAAACCAACCTCCCTCCCGATTAGATTGTGCAATTTATAACAAACGCACTACCTATTGTCAAGAAAATTTTATTTCTCCTTTAATAACTATCGGTTAGGATATTTTTTGGGATCATTTAAAATAGCCTATCCGAAACTAAACCCGGTTAGAAAGTCTTCGACTATCCAACAGGATAGCTAACACCGGACTTTAAACTACCGTGTTTCACTCAAAACTCATTCCCGCTGTAAACCCCAATAGAAGTTAAGCTTCGCAGGGGGTAAGCAACGGGGCTTTCTAACGGGGTAAACTATTGACAATAAGGAACTGAATGAGCGATAAAAAGTTTATGCGGATCATGGGATTGGATGTCGGGTCAAAAACGATTGGGGTGGCCGTCAGTGATGAACTTGGATTAACAGCTCAGGGTCTCAAAATAATCCGCCGCAAGTCAATGGAAGATGATATGAGGGAGCTTTGTTCCATCATCTCTCAATATATGATTGAGAAGATTGTGGTTGGTCTTCCCATCAATATGGACGGAACACTGGGCAGACAAGCAGAAACCGTTTTGGAATGGATTAACCGATTTAAAGACAGGACTTCGCTTCCTGTGGAAACATGGGATGAGAGACTTTCCACAGTTGAAGCCTCAAAAACCCTGCTCGAAGCTGACCTCTCCAGAAAAAAAAGAAAACAGGTGATCGACAAACTGGCCGCTGTTCTCATCCTCCAGGGATACCTTGACCAGATTGGGAGAAGAGATGATGGGTTTACTGCATCGGCATAAGGTTCTCTTAGCCTGTGCCTCTGTTTTTGTTATTCTGGTGGTAATGGGTCTCTGGTTCTTCTTCATCCCGCCTTCATCCATCTCTCTGAATAAAACGATAACCATTAAGAGGGGGATGCCCCTCAGAAAGATCTCCACCCTTCTCGAACAGGAAGGGATTATCTGGAACAGAGAACTTTTTATTGGAATGGTCACCCTCCTTGGAAAGAAAAAGGAGATCAAGGCCGGAGAATATGAGCTCCATACCCGAATGCGACCTCTCGAAGTTTTCAACTCCTTGGTCAAAGGACAGGTCAAACAACATCTGGTCACGATTCCTGAAGGCTATACGCTCTCACAAATCGGACAACTCCTTGAGGATTTAAGTATCTTAAGTAAATCAGCCTTTCTTCAAAAAGCTTCTTCCCTTCCTTTCATCGCCACGCTTGGGCTCTCCCATCACTTCTCAAACCAAGCTCAAGATTCGTCTAGAAGCCGGAGTGGACTGACGCTGGAGGGTTACCTCTTTCCCAACACCTACCATTTCATCAAAGAGATGGAACCCGAGGAGGTGATCCGGATGATGGTCCAGCAATTCCAGAAAGCCTTTGGGCCCGATCTCTTGGAACAGGCCTCTCATCTTGGAATGCATCCATATGATGCGGTCATCCTCGCCTCCATCATTGAAAAAGAGACTTCCCTTCCTGAAGAGAAGCAGATGATCTCCGCTGTCTTTCACAATCGCCTAAAAAGAAAGATACCTCTCCAGAGCGATCCGACAGTCATCTATGGAATCAGGGATTTTAATGGGAATCTGACCAAGGAACATCTACTCACTCCGACACCCTATAATACCTATCTCTTTCTGGGGCCTCCTCCTACCCCGATCTGCAATCCGGGAAAGGAATCCCTCTGGGCCGCCCTTCATCCCGCCTCTGTTTCCTATCTCTATTTTGTTTCGAAAAATGATGGGTCCCACCATTTTTCTGAGAATTTTGACGAACACCAGCGAGCTGTAGCGAAGTATCAGAAAATTCCACTTGAAAAAAAATGACTTCTCAATTATGTTTAAATTCCACTAAAAACGAGAGGGGGATTTCTTGATGAAAAAAGAGGTAGCCATTATCGGTGTTGGCCAAACCGCCTTTGTAAGAGGTTACGAAGGCTCTATTCGCGAATTGGCCTTTGATGCTTTCAGGGAGGCCATGAAGGACGCAGGCATCACCCAGAAGGACGTGGATGCATCCATCTTTTGTTCAGCTCCTGAATATGACAAACAACGCTCCCCGGCGGGCGTGCTCGCAGAGTATCTGGGGCTCATTCCTCAGCCAACACTTTATGTGGAGACCGTCTGCTCTTCGAGCAGCACGGGCATCAAAGTGGCCTATGGCATGATTAAGTCGGGACTCCATGATGTCGTTGTTGTTCTTGGGTTTCAGAAGATGTCTGAGATTTCGTCGGCGGAATCCCAAGAGAGAATGGGCAGGGGTTCTGACATCCAGTGGGAAGCGCCCTTTGGAACAATGATGCCTGCGTATTATGCTCTTTATGCACAGGCTTACATGTCCAAGCACGGATTAACCCATGACGATTTGATGAATGTCAGGATCAAATCCTCCACCTATGGGGTAATCAATGACAGGGCAGTCTACCGGAAATCGGTGAAACCGGAAGACTTTAAGCAGGGCGATCCCGAAGCAAAAATGGCAGGCCCGGTGGCATGGCCGCTTCGTGTTGGCGATTGTTGTGCGAATGCGGATGGAAGTTCATGCATCATCCTCGCCAATGCCGAGAAAGCAAAGGCATTTTCCAAGAAACCGGTTTGGGTGTTGGGAATCGGCGCTGCATCCGAAGCGGTTAACATGGCCGCAAGGCCCGATTTTACCAGGGGCCTCAGTGTGGGTTATGCGGCTGCTGCCCAGGCTTACAAAATGGCAGGAATCACCGCAAAAGAGGTGAAGGTGGCTGAGGTTCACGACTGTTTTACCATTGCAGAGATCATGTCGTATGAAGGTCTTGGATTCGCTCCGATGGGCGAAGGCAAACAGCTCATACGCGAGAAAACCACCTATAAAGAGGGACGAATCCCTGTGAACGTCGATGGCGGGCTCCTTTCAAAAGGCCACCCCATCGGAGCGACAGGGGGATCCCAGATCCGAACGATCGTCTTACAGCTTCGCAATGAAGCAGGCCCCATGCAGGTGGCTGGTGAACCGGATATCGGATTGGTGCACAACATTGGCGGCGTTGGACTCTATGGCAACGTAACCATCTTTGGGAGAGACTGATAAAAACTCAGTGCAAAATTAGCAATGATCAATTAGCAATTCTCAACGAAAAACATATAGGCACCCTATCTTTTCACAATGATAATTGCTAACTGCTAATTTTACATTTTGCATTGATCATTTTCAGGGAGGGAACTATGGGATTCGAAAAATTTGGGAGAAAAAGCTTTACAGCCATCACCAAGACGGCAAAGTTTGTTGATCTACTGTCAGAAGGAAAGATTAAGGGAACCGTTTGTAAAGATTGCGGTGCAAAATACTTCCCTCCAAGGGCAGACTGTGCAAAATGTTTCTCAAAGAATATGGACTGGTTTGAAATGCCTGGAAAAGGGAAACTCGAAACATTTACGACGGCCCATTATGCGCCTCTGGGGTTCGAGACTGACCCTCCCTATACCATGGGGGTCGTGGACTTTGGTGGCGGTTTGAAGTTGTTCGCCCGACTGACAAAAGAGATAAAGCCTGAAGAGGTAAAAGTAGGAATGGAAGTCTCTATCAGACCTCTAAAATATGACGATGGGCAGATTTCATTTGAGGTGATCAAACCCTGACCCCTCTATCTTCCCTCTGCCCTTTGGGAAGAGCCCGCCTGCCGGTAGGCAGGGGTGTGGGTGAGGGGCATAAGATGCGAGGTGAAGCGAATCGATGGTATCTCCATTCAATCGTTTCGAAGGGGTGAGCATTTTCGACGACAAGGGCGAGATAAAACGCCTCGTTCAAAAGATCATTGAGGAAACCGATCCTGAGGTCGTCATCGATCGGATGAGGAAGTTGGACTTCTCCTATATCTTCACTCTATCTAAGAAAGGAAGAGGAAAGGAAGTCGAACTCTCCCGCTCTGAAATCGAAGCCAGCAGTGGGTGGAGGAAAGGAGATATTGACGAAACCCTCCAAAAGAAGGTCGAACGAACCATTGCCGAATTCTGATGGGTCATTCCGGCGAAAGCTCGGTTTTCCGCCCGAGGCGGACCCGCTTCTGGTAGGCGAGTCGCAACGACCGGAATCCATTTTTTAAGTTCTTCTGGATGCCGGATCAAGCCTGCCTGCGCGAAGCCCCGCCTCCAGAAGCCTTGCGGAGGGCAGCCGCTTCGGCATAGGCAGGTCCGGCATGACGCAAAAGGAGTTTAGGGGCGGAATTTATTGATAAAGACTTTGTGCGGATTGGTTTTCCGGTTGAACAACCTGCGTTGAAATGTTAACGATCCAAGTGCGGAGAATAGCTCCACTCTTCTCCCCTTCTGAAAATTGAATCACCCTGACCCTGTTGTGATCAATCTCTCTCGCCTCATATCTCCATCTCAGGTTGGGGAAAAACTTCCCCCTTGCCTCCATCATTCTCAACTCTACGGACATTTTCTCTCCACTCATCGGATTCATCTTAATAAGATGCTTTTTCACCAGTTCCACGGCTTTTGAAGAAGAACCTTTAGGAGAACTCAAATCTCTTCCTGTGGCGCTAGCCTTGGAGAGGGAAATGATACTTCCTTCAAGGGTCTTGATCCTCAAGTAATTTCCGTCTGCGCTTAAATAACCTGTTCCGCCCGAGTCGAAAACCACATGATAAAAATTCATTGTCCCTGACCGGTCCTGGACTACCTCTGTAATGAGAAATCCCTCTTTCTCTTTCTGGATATTGAAACGCTTGCTATGTTCCTCAGGGTTTTTATAGAACTCCACAGGGCGGGCAGCCCGAGCAACAAGATATCGCCTCCCGATGTTCTGTTTTAATTTAGCAAGCTTCTCCCTCTCATACTCTTCAATGCTCTGCTCTTGCCCCGGTCTAAGCCCTCCCTGAGGATAGGCCTCCCTACCAGCGAATAGACAAGAGGCCATGATGGAACATAGAAGAAATAGAAGATGAAGGGCCGTCATGGTATGTTGGTTTCTCGATCAGGAGATATCAATCTCTTTTTCAGCCTCATAAAATATCGAATCCCCAAATGAACGAACTCTGATGCTTCCTTTTAAAACAAGAGGTTGAATATGGCTTTCCAACTCTTCCGCAGGGATGTCCATCCCTTTGGAAAGATCGTTTAGAGAAAGAGGTCTCCTTCTCAGAATTTTTAAGATCTCTTCCTTGATATCTCTTTCGGCTAGTGGGAAGGGGTGACGGTCAAACTCAGGAATGACGATAGCCCTATCTCCAAAAAATCCCCTGATTTTTTCCATCTCTTTCTGGCTCAGAGGAACCGCCAACTTTTCTGAAGGAGGCCGGACAATGGTATTGATGTGGATTTGATCAGGTTGAATCCGGTTGATCGCTTCTCTCATCCTGAGGAGTTCGTCCTGATGATCGTTCACCCCTTTGCAGAACAGGATCTCCAGCCAGATCTGGCCTTTAAAGGCCTTTCTGAATTCGACTAACCCTTCAAGCATCCCCTCCATTGAGAAGTTCGGATAGGGCCGGTTAACCTTCTCAAAAACATCACGGGAAACAGCATCCATGGAAGGAAGGACAACATCTGCCATGGACAGATCTTCTCTCACACCCTGATCATAGAACAAGGCTCCATTGGTGAGCACTGCAACAGGAATGGAGGTGATCGCCTTAATACCCTTTATGATCCTACCGATTCCGGAATGGAGCGTAGGTTCTCCAGACCCCCCTAGGGAGAGGTAATCAATGGAAGAAGTCTCTTCTCTAAGAAAGCGTTCGATTTCGGCAAGGACTTCCTTGACAGGGATATACTCTTTCCTAATCAATGTCTTCTGGGTTGTCTTCCCGATCTGGCAATAGATGCAGTCATAGGTGCAGATCTTATGGGGAACGAGGTCAATTCCGAGGGATTTTCCCAATCGTCTGGAAGGAACAGGACCGTAGAGATATTGGTACCTCTTCATAATATTTCTTCCTCTGCAATCTGTGTCTCTATTTTGATGCGCCGAATGAACCAAATCCCAATCACCAAATTCCAAGCTCCAAATAAATTCCAATAACCAATGACCCAATGAAATAATCCCAAATAATTCCAAAATCAAATTTTAATTTTGGGTTATTTGGAAATTGGGATTTATTTGGTGTTTGGTGCTTGGAATTTGAAATTTGCCTGATTGACTTTACGTCAATCAGGCTCAGGCTCCAAATTTTTTTAACTTTAACCCGTTGGCTAACATTAATGGGATGACTTCTGTGGCAGGAAACCGGCCCAACTGCCCCTTCTGGCACTGTCTTTCTGTAAACCGTCGGATGCCATCCGGTCGGACATATTTGGAATGAAGAAGGATGGGGTTAGGATGCCAGCTATGCGACTTCAGAACCGCAGGAGTGGAGTGGTCTCCGGTCACCACCAGCACATCCGGCTGTAACTTTAAGATGAGCGGAAGGATCCGATCGATTTCCTCAATGGCCTTCACCTTCTTTTTAAAATTACCGTCCTCTCCGGTTAAATCCGTTCTCTTAAAATGGAGATAGAAGAAATCGTATTCGTTAAAATGATTCTTCAGGGTCTCCACTTCGCCTCTGAGAGTCTCTCCTGTCTCCAGAATTTCCATCCCCACCAGCCTTGCCAATCCTCGATACATCGGATAGGTTGCAATGGCAGCGGGTCTCAGTTTAAACCTCTCGGACATCGAAGGAATATCTGGAATCTTCGAAAACCCTCTAAGTAAGATCGTATTGGCAGGGTGAAATGGCTTAAGCACATCAGTTGCTCTTTTCAAGTATTCATTGACAACTTTCGCTGTCCTTTGGGCTTCCGGGATAAGATACTCTGCTCCTTTTACTTTCTGTCCATCTTTCTGTGGGTCTGCATCGGATAACTCTTCTCGTAATCCCTCCACCCGAAAGACAATGACGAACCGATGTTCCTTTCCCGGATAGATGGAGACTTTCGCTCCTTCGACTTCCTTGATCTCATTTTGTAAGAATTGGCATATCTCTTGGCTCTTCTCGGTTGAGATCCGGCCTGCTCTTCGGTCGATGATGACCCCTTCCTCATTGATTGTTGCAAAATTACCCCGTGCAGTTAGATCATCTTGGGTCAGCTTTAAACCGATTCCCAGAGCTTCCATCACACCTCTTCCAATCCCATAACAAATTGGATCATATCCGAAGAGGGCCAGATGGGAAGGGCCACTTCCTGGTGTGATGCCATAGGAGATGGGATCGACCAGTCCGCAGATGGACTTGGAAGCAAGACGATCAAGGTTCGGAATCTTTGCTGTTTCCAACTCGGTCTTACCCTTCACAGGCAAACCACCGATTCCATCCATGACAATCATGATCAGTTTCGAATCTGTCTGAATGGCAAGCGAACGAAGAATTTCATCCGGAATCATCTTTTTATAATCAACCTCCCTCTGAGGAAAAATTTCAAACACCCAATTTCAAATAAGCTCCAGTCACCAATCACCCAAACAACCAAACCACCCCTCACCTTTCTCCTCTCCCCTGAGGGGAGAGGGATGGGGTGAGGGGTTTATTGTTTGATGATTGGAATTTGGTCATTGGTTATTCAGTTGGCCATGCCTTTCATAAAACACAAACCCAACGATTTCTTTCCTTTTCGGTGTGATGCTTTCAGCTGCGGGGTATCCCAACGGGGTCATCGCCACAACCTCTCTGTCCTGCGGAACCCCTAAAATCTCTTCTGCCTTTTTGTGGTCGAATAATCCTACGACCACCGTTCCCAATCCCAGCCCATGGGCAGCCAAGCAAAGGCTCTGCATGGCAATGCCTGTATCAAACATCAACCAGTCTCCTTTTATTGTGACGGCTTCCCCTTTCTTAAAACCGGAGACTCCTTTCTTCCCGCAAAGGACAATAACCACAGGGGCCTCT
>VGSD01000035.1 GCA_016875155.1 Deltaproteobacteria bacterium
TCGGTCTCCCAACCTCTCACTTAACCCCTCCCTACCTCCCCTTAATTTAAGGGGAGGCGAGGTGGGGTTAGGGGGATGAGTGGGAGATATCATTATCTGCAGCGGAAGATCAATCACCCATGAACATCAAATATTTAATCCGGCGAATTAATTATTATGTCTGCGGGGCAGGGATGTGTTTGCTCATTCCCCTGATGCTCCTTACCGCCGGAGATGTGGTGGGAAGGAAATTATTTTCAAAGACGATTCCAGGCTCATTTGAACTATCCGAATATATATTGGCTGTTTTCATCCTGCTCGGTGCGGCTTATACCCAGCAGGTAAAAGGGCATGTCGGAGTTGATTTTCTAACAGCCCGTTTATCTCCTCGTGTTCAAACTCTCTGTAATATTTTAACCCTTTCTCTCAGCCTCTTTATCATTTCGATCGTCATCTGGCAGGGATGGATCGAAGGAATCCGGGAACGGACGGTTTCGGACATGTTAAGAATTCCGCAATCTCCTTTCCGATTGCTTGTTGCCATTGGAGGATTTCTTCTCTGGCTGGAACTTCTGCTCGATCTTGTTGATTCGGTAGGTAAATTGAAACGGAGAGCATTGTGAGCCCAATTCTTGCCGGCATCATTGGAAGTGCACTTCTTGTCTTTTTTCTTTTCTTAGGGATGCCTATTGCCTTTGTCATGATGTTCGTGGGTTTTCTGGGCATCGGTTATCTGGCGTCAATCAACGCAGCATTGCCTGTGGTGGCCAAGACCATCTACGAAACTGCGTCCTACTATCCCTATACGATCATCCCACTTTTCATCCTGATGGGCGGATTCGCAGGAAATGCGGGAATCACCAGAGAACTTTATGAAACCTTTGACAAATGGTTCAGAAGATTGCCAGGGGGGTTGAGCATTGCCACGATCACAACCTGTGCCTTTTTTGCAGCCTTGAGTGGTTCTTCAGTGGCAGCCTCAGCGGCGATGGGAACGATCGCCATCCCGGAGATGAGACGTTTTAACTATTCACCCAAATTAGCCGTGGGTACGGTAGCGGCTGGTGGAACACTCAGTTTTCTTATTCCTCCAAGCCTTGGTTTCGTAATCTATGGAATGCTGACCGAACAATCCATTGGAAAGCTTTTGATCTCCGGGATTATTCCTGGGATTCTCCTCTCCTCTACATTTATCTTGATTATTGTTTTTATGGTGAGGAAGAATCCGGGTCTGGCTCCATCTAATCCCGAAGGAGTCAGCTTTAAAGAGAAATTATTGGCCCTGAAAGGGGTTTGGGAGACCATTATTGTCTTTATGATCGTCATGGGGGGCATCTATTTAGGGTTTATCAATCCCACTGAAGCAGGGGCGATTGGCGCCTTAGCCCTTTTTGTGATTATTTTATTGAAGAGGAGACTGACCCTGCAAAACCTCTTTGCCTCCCTTTTTGAGGCGGCCCGGATCTCTGTTCTTGTCCTCTTTTTAGTGGCAGGGGCAAATGTCTTCAGTTATTTCCTCGCCCTCTCAACGATTCCCATGGCAGTCTCTTCCTGGATGGGTGGCCTTGAAGTTTCAAGGTATGTGGTCCTTGCGATCATCATATCGATCTACCTGGTGCTTGGCTGCTTTCTCGATGCGATCTCCATGATGGTTCTAACCTTGCCGGTGATATTTCCCGTCGTCAAGGCGCTCGGTTTTGATCCGATCTGGTTTGGGGTGGTCTGTGTGATCATGATGGAGGCAGGGCTCATCACACCGCCTGTGGGGCTCAATGTCTATACGCTTGCCGGTGTGGTCAAAGATGTTCCCATGCAGACGATCTTTCGCGGGGCGGCCCCTTTTCTTCTATCAATGATAGCCGTTGTCATCCTGATTACCCTTTTCCCAGAGATCGCCCTCTTTCTCCCCTCAATGATGGGAAGGTAGGTTTAAGGGAATTCGAAATTCCTGTCTTGATTCTACAGAGTGGAGCTTTGCGCAGGTAAACCTTACGTAAGAATCGGCGGCCCAGCGGTATTCATTTCTTAAATTGAAACTATACCGGTTTCATAATGAACAGTGCGATATTCCCTCCGCTAATCATTTTCTTTGTTTCTACCACCAATTTGAAAGCACCTATCAATTCTGGCAACCCTTTCTTTTTAAGAAAATCACGATAATTTTTAAAATGTTCGCGGCCAGCTACCACCTCGAATAAAAGAATGATGGCCTTAAACATCCATCCTTTTGGAAAGCGAATTGGCCCAGGGTGATAATCCGTCAACAAAATCCTTCCCTCTCGACTCACAACCCGAATCATTTCTTTCATAACTTGTGATCTTATTCTGTATGGTATCTCATGCAAAGTAAGCATTGAGGTAACAAGATCAAAGAAATTATCTTGATAGGGCATCTGTGATGCGTCTCCGACACGAAGATCGGCGTGTTCCCCTAATTTGTTCCGTGCGACTTCCAACATGGAAGGAGACAAATCGATTCCATGAACGAGGCATCCAGCCTTATGGTAGAGCATTAAATTCGTACCGGTCCCACAACCAACATCTAGTACTTTCATTCCTTCCTTGACTGGGAAACTTTTAATTACTATCTGCCTTATTACAGAATTGAAGGGTTCCACAAAAGTGTCATATTTTAACGCATATCTCCGATAGGGATCATTGACCATCTTTAGTATCCTTATGAATTGTCACCGCATAGCAAACAAAGGGATGAAAAATAGGTCTTGCATTACTACAATTCATAAAGATTCTCCTTGGATTGTTGGATTGCAAGACCCTGTTCAGGTTTAATAGTGAAGTGATATGTCTAGTGGTTAATCTTTCTCTATTTTTTCCTTTATACTCGGAGGAAGGTTTGCCTTGAATTGTGGATATTTTTCAATGATACGCAGAACATCAGCCAGATCTTTTTGCCGCTTGCTCCTTCGCCTGGTTTGATCGGTGTAAGCCCACACTTTACCAAGCAGCACATCGTCGAGGCTTGCTACATACATCTTATAACCCAGAACATCCTTCAACTCTGCTCGCTGGATAAACCCCTGGTATCGAGGATCTGTCTGAACTTGAATCCGAAGATCCGATTGGGGACTGCTGATGTTCATGCTATGTTCGAAAGGCTCAACTTTTAATCCCTGCTTTTCAGCAGCACGGCAGATTGCCTCTACGTTCTTAACTGTTATGACAATATCTATATCAAGGCTCACCACTGGCTCAACATAGGCATTCACAGCGAGGCCACCGATAACACAGTATGGTGAACCGATTTCGGTAATAATACTGAGAAATATTTTAATTATGTCTGATTGCCCGTTGGCCAGAGAATTCAAAAATTCCTTGCTTGTCATTTAAGTAGCCTTCTTATCCAATGGGATACTGACGGATATTATATCCTCCGTTAAATGGTAATATACACCTTTACTCAAGCTTATGGAAGTAATTTTTATAAATATAAAAGCAAATTCAGATCTTGCGAGTCAGGTCGTCGATGTCTGATGAGCGGAGGCCCTTTAAAAAAAGATAAAGCAAATCTGCTGTTCTTTCCACGTCAGACCATTTGATTAACTCCGCGGGTGAATGGCTGTATCGCCTGGGGATGTATACCCCACCACATGGAACCCCTTTTCCTGAAGTATGGATGGTGGAAGCGTCGGTCCATGTCCGATAGATATCTTTCTGGTGAGGGATTTTGTTCTTCATGGCCGTGGAAATAAGACGTCGTCGGATCTTTTTGGAATAGATCGTTCCCCATCCCTGAGCATTGACATCCATGGAACGGATAACCGGTCCCTTACCGCATTCATCTGTAGCTAGTTGGGGAGGGGTGATTGGATCAGCAGCAGGAACCGTATCAACCACGATCGCCATATCCGGATTGAGAGCCTGCGCTGCGACTTTGGCTCCTCTGGAGCCCACTTCCTCCTGGACCGCAGCCACGAGGAAAAGTTGATAGTTGAGTTTCTCCTTTTTCATCCTTTCCGCTAATTCGATGAGAACAGTGCAACCCGCACGGTTGTCGATCGATTTGCTGATGATGGTGTCCTCCCCGACGGATTGAAAATGGGGGTGATAGACAATGGGATCGCCGATCTCAATCCCCCAGGATCTGACTTCCTCAGCGCTTTCCGCACCTACATCGATCCAGAGTTCTGAGACAGAAATGGGGCGTTTTAAATCTTCAGCGCTCATCAAATGCCGGTTTTTCACTCCGACCACGCCAGTATAGATGCCTTTGTCAGTACAAATATCGACCTTGGTGCTCAGCAATACCCTTTCATCGAACATTCCATTGAGGTCGAAGAAGATGTAGCCTTTTGGATCGATATACTTAACAAGCAGGCACATCTCATCCGTGTGAACGCAGATCATCACCGATCTGTTTCCTTTTCCGATCTTTCCAACCACGTTTCCCATGGGGTCGATGGAGACATCGGAAAGATTCTTTTTCAGTTCTGCGGAAACAAATTCAATCACTTTCTCTTCAAATCCGCTTCCCCCCGGGATGGAAACCAATTTCTGAAATCGTTCAAACATTGTTTGTTTTTTCGGAGCCATTTTTTGATCCTCACTTTACTCTGTTTTTGCGAATGGCCTTATTTTCACCTATTTTCGGAGATAAATCCAGATATTGAAGCAAAAGAGCAGGACGGTGAATAGGAGAACGATTGTTCTGGAAATCTCCATATAGACGATTCTCTCCACATAATAGATGATGAACGACCCGGCATAGGCGAGGTCTGGGTGATGTTTTGCCCTCAACCAAACCTCAAGGTGGGTGAGGGGACAGAACCAGTCGAATAGTTGAATGACGAGAGCAAAACCGAGACCAGAGAGGTGAAATATTTTTATAACTTTGTTTCGCTTTCCCCACAGACCACCCAGGAAGAGAAAGACGATCCAGAGAAAATGGATCAGGACAACACTATCTGCAAGAATCTTGAAAACCATTTTATCGATTACCCCATTCCATCCAGCATATAATGTATCATAAGTTGACCTTCTTTTTCAGAAAAAACTACTATTGGGGGATCCAACTTTCGTTTGAGTAAACGGAGGTAGAGTGGTAGAATAAACAAAACAGCAGGGAATTACGTTCAATGAAGTACCCCGCAGCAGAGCTGCAGGGTATCCAATTCCTCAAAAAACTCTCCTCCCCCTTGATGGGGGAGGATTAAGGTGGGGGTGATGAGAAGATCATTTCCCCCTCACCCTAACCCTCTCCCCCCAGGGGAGAGGGAATGCCATTCATCTCCCCAGCAGAGCCGGGGGGAGATTCTGGCACATTTTTATAAAAGGGCCTCATGATGAAACAGGATCGAAAAATTTGGACAGAGCCTTCCGAACAGAATACTGCAGATGTTGTCATCTGTGGCGCAGGGATCGCTGGGATTTCCGTTGCCTATCACCTGTCTGTGAAATATGGGGTCGAGAAGGTGCTTCTCGTAGATGAAGGTGCACCACTCTCGTTGACGAGTGATAAATCCACCGAATGTTATCGGAATTTTTGGCCTGGGCCCGGAGACGCCATGGTCAGCCTGATGAATAGGAGCATTGATATTCTGGAACATTTAGCTCGCGAAAGCGATAACTATTTTCATCTTAGTAGGCGTGGATATGTCTATGCCACGGCTGATCCCAACCGAATCTCCCATTTTAAACGCGCAGCAGAAGAATCGGCTGGGTTGGGGGCGGGTCCACTGCGCTATCATGACGGTCAGACTGGTGGTCCTGCTTACATTCCTTCGCATGGATCGGCCTTCGATGATCAGCCTAAGGGTATCGACTTGATTCTTGATCAAAGGATGATCCAGAATCATTTTCCATATCTCTCCAAGAACATCGTGGCGCTGATTCACGCTCGGCGTTGCGGCTGGTTCAGTGTTCAACAGTTAGGGATGTATCTGTTAGAGCGAGCAAAAGAACGCGGGGTTCGATTCTTACAAGGAAGGGTCGAAGGGGTTGAAGTCGTTGGTAACAAAGTACGGGCGGTTCGCATACGAAGTAATCACTCAGGAAATATCATCTCAACACCCAATTTCATTAATGCCGCCGGCCCCTTCCTAAAGGAAGTTGGACAGATGGTTGGGGTTGAGCTTCCAGTCTTCTCCGAGCTGCATTTGAAGATGTCTTTCAACGACCGTCTAATCATCGTGCCTCGGAATGCACCTATGCTGATCTGGACGGATACCATATGCTTGCCGTGGTCAGAAGAAGAGCGAAAGATATTTGCTGAATCTGATGAGTCGAAAAGGTTGTTGGAGACGCTTCCATCGGGTGTTCATACGCGGACGGAAGGAGGCCCTCAAAGTCAAACCCTCCTTGGCCTTTGGGCTTACGACGTGGGGCCGGTACAGCCTGTCTTCCCCTTTAACATTGATCCGCGTTATTCTGAAATGGTTCTGCGTGGATTAACCACGATGATCCCTAGCATGAAGGCATACCTTGATCGACTTCCCAAACCAATCGTGGACGGAGGTTATTATACGAAAACCCGTGAGAATCGGCCCCTTATTGGAAGGCTGCCGGTCGAGGGCGCTTACGTGATCGGTGCCTTGTCGGGTTTTGGAGTGATGGCTGGGTGCGGGGCAGGCGAACTTTTGGCTGATTGCCTTACGGGTAGCACACTGCCACATTATGCTCCTGCCTTTTTTCTGGAGAGGTACGAAGACGTAGCGTATCAGAAGCTTTTAGAAACCTGGGGTGAATCCGGGCAGTTATAATCGAGGATCATTCATAAAAGTTGGTTGAGAGGGAGCGTTGGTAACCTTAATCGGAGTTCAAAATTTGTAACACTTTAGCGGTTTGAAAATCTTTCTAAAATCCCTCCCGACCTCCCTTTGCCAAAGGGAGGAGAAACATTTCCCCCTTTTGACAAAGGGGGATTAAGGGGGATTAGATCAGTTTTTTCAAAGCGCTAAAATGTAACCAAAATATTTTATTCGTTATGCCTAATTTCCAGAGGGGATGAAGGTGTAACCTTTTCTCTGCTTATTTGGAGCAGGACAATCGCTGCAATCATCGCTATCCCCCCAAAAAACTGCAAAGGATACAAAACCTCTCCAAGTACTAGATAGGCTGCAAAGCCTGCTATGACAGGCTCCCAAGTTGCAGTGATGCTTGCCCGGGTTGCCCGGATCCGTTCCATCCCCTTGAAGTAGAAACCAAATGGAATCAAGGTCGAGAAGATGGCAATATAGAGAAAGGCGATCCAGACCTTGAGGGGATAGCCACCTTGGATGATCTTTGTGGGTGGAACCAAAAACATATAACATATCGCGCTATATCCAAAACCATACAGAATAAGCGTCCAGGGGTCATATTTTTTCAGCCCTTTTTCCCCATAAAGGGCGTAGAAGGTGAAGAAGAGGGAAGCAATGAGGCCGCTCACAATACCGACCTTGTTCAGTCGAAGGAGGTCGATCTGATAGCCACCCACGACCAGATAACATCCTGCTATAGCAAGGAGCAGGGCGGCGATCTTTTTTCCGGAAATGGGTTCCTTCTGGAAGAAAAAAGCATAGAGGGAGACCCAGATGGGTTGAAGATACTGAAGGAGGATGGCCGGTCCGACATGGATCTTGCTGATCGTATAGTAATAAAAAAAATTCATTCCTGTTACCGCTACACCTCCCAGGATGAAGAAATAGGATAAATCCTTGGAGGAAATGATGACCCTTTTCCGGTCGTAGATGAGGAGAATGATGAGAAGGATGAGTGTAGCAAGAGTTAGGCGGACAAGGATGAGCTCGGCTGGCGGGAGCCCAATGTTAAAGAGGGCTTTCGCAATAACACTCGATACCCCCCAGAGGGTCGAGCCGATCAAGATATAGAAGTAGCCATGGGCCTCATCTTTCTTCATCGAACCTCATCGTGGCATAAAAGAGAGAAGAAAATCAATGGAAAATTCGCCTTCAACTATGTGAAACCAGTAAATCGATTGCGTCCTTGGTCCTACTTTGTTAAAATGAAAACAGAGAATTTCTTATGAAACCGATAGTAATTTTCGTCATCGTTTTGAACCTGATGGGATTAGCCGTCTTTTCGGGGCTTTCAATGGCTGCAGAGGGAGAGAAGGCGGGTTTCAAAGCTGAGCAGGAAAAAGTGGTAATGGAGTGGAGAAAGGAGAGGGATGCATTCTTTAAAACCCACCAGCGTTCTCCTCTCACTACCCAGGAGAAGAAGGTCTTCAAGGGTTTAAAATATTATAAGTTCGATCCGAATTATGCTTTTTCAGGCGAGATTAAGCGGTTTGTCCTCCATATCAACAACCCTGATTACTATGCAACCTTCCTGACCAATAAAGGGACGAATAAGCGCTATATCCGATACGGGAAATTTCTCTTTCAATTGAACGGCAAGGAGTATACGCTTCAAGTTTATAAATCGATGTTGAGCGATATCCTCTTCATCCCTTTTAAGGATAAAACAAACGGAAAAGAGACTTATGATGGAGGAAGATACATCGATGCTGAGGTTTTGACCGGATACAAAATGGTTTTAGATTTCAACATGGCCTACCACCCTTCCTGTGCCTACAATGAAAAATTCATCTGCGTGCTTCCCCCGCGTGAGAACATATTGGAGATTCCCATCCCTGCCGGCGAGAAGAATTACAAGTAATCCTTCGTGGCGGGACGATATAAACGTCTGCCGGCAACGGTAACGATGCCCGTATCGTCTATAAAAGGCTACGTGTGTCGCTTAAATGCCTTTTAAACGTAACCGTTAACGAATAACGAAACGGGCTTCGTAGCCGTTACCCTAACCCTCATGTCGATGAAACAGGTAATGTGAATGGATGTGTCTGTGGGCTACGTTGCCATGGCGATGGATATGCTCATGGATTAGATTCACTCTGAGCAAAAGCTCTTCATCTTTTAGGATTTGAGCGGCAGTTCCAATTTTTTCGATCCGGTGCTCTTCGGAAACGACACCCACCGTTGCCTGGAGTTCATCTACCAGGGAAAGATCGTGGGTGGCAATGACCAGAGTTTTTCCTGCCTCATTCAAAGCAAGCATGAGTTCCACGAGAAAGCATTGTGTCTTTGGATCAAGACCATTGGTAGGTTCATCCAGAAGTAGAACTTCTGGATTCATTGTCAAGACGGAACCGATGGCCACTTTCTTCTTTTCCCCCCCCGAAAGCATATAGGTCGGCCGATCTCTCAAGTGCTCGATTTTCAGCATCGTCATTATTTCAGAGGCCCGGTCAAGCGCCTCGCCCTCATTCAGGTCCAACTGGAGAGGGCCGTAAAGGAGGTCGTCGAGAACGGTCGGGCAGAAAAGCTGCACATCCGAATCCTGAAATACAAATCCGACCCGCTCTCTGAAGAACCTCAGGAATCCCCTATCTTTCAACGTCTGTTTGGAAATCTCATATCCCCTGAAAAAAATTTTTCCACTCGAAGGATGGATCAAACCATTCATCATCTGTAAGATCGTCGTCTTGCCCGTTCCATTCGCGCCGATGACGGCAAATCGCTCGCCTTGGGCTACCTCGAGGCTGACATTCGATAGGGCAGGAATGGTGTCAAAATAATTGTAATTGACCTTCTCCAGGCTTATCATCTTTTTCGAATTTGACTCCATTAAATCCATAAAAGCAACACCCCCGCTGAACAAAGGGCAAGACCTATTCCCAAGTCCCAACCCCTCAATTTTTTAAAGCCATAGATTTGGACGGCATTGGAGAACCCCCTGCTGAGCATGGCTCTGAAAATTTCTTCACTTCTCTTTTGCGTCTTACCGAAGATCATTGCAATTCTTCCGGCTACCCATCGCCTAGCCTCCGCAGGACGGGACTCCCTTATTTGCCTGCTTTTTTTAGCCAGGTGCATGTCTTCAACCGTCCTCGCGAAAAGAAAAAAGTACTTGTAGGAGAGGGACGCTGTGATGAGAAGAGCATCAGGGATTTTCATGATTTTTAGAGTTTTCATGATATCCGCAAATGAGGTTGTGTGAAGGACGAGAAAAACGAGGGAGACGGAGTTCATGACCCGCAACGTGAGCATGGCCACCCCGTAGAGCCCCTCTTTCGTAATACCTATATCGGCAGGGATCCGGTAAATCCAGAATTCATAAGGCCCTGAAAATGAAAGAAGGGGAAAAATGATTTCTCCCTTTGCCACTAGGTTAAACGAGGAAGGCAGGCTGACAAGAAATCCAAAAAGGAATCCTAAAACGAAGATCCTCTTGTAAAAAGAATAGATCTCCAAACGAGACAACCAGGCCAGGATGAAAATGAGCATTCCTATCAGGACTTCGGACTCGACCTCTCTTTTCAGGCTTACGATGATAATAAAAAAGACAAGAAAAAGGATCTTGATACGGGGGTCCGTCTTCTGGAAAAGCCCTTTTTTTGAAGCAGATTCCCATTGGGCATAGTTTGTCTTAATCATTCCCGCGACATGGCGGATTCCCTTTTCAAGGGCAGGGACCTTCAGGCCCCTTCCCTTGAACTCGGGAGCAATGGAAGGGGGGACATTCCTTGTCAGAAAAAGAGGTATCCGATCTCTTGTCAACTCTTGCACCGTTAAAAGAAGAAGGAAAGCGTTCCGATGATCCTGACCTTTTCAAGTCCTTCAGCCCCTTGTTGCTCGCTCCTCTCATTGAGGCGCTTGAGGGTCGGGAATTTCAACGACAGGCCAAGATTCGCATTCCAGAGTTTTGGAAAAGAAAACCTCATACCGGGTGACAGGTAGAGAATCGTTCCACCCGTACCTTTCAGCTTTTCGCTTCCCTCCTCATCCCGTGAAAGGTGAAGCAGGTTGAGTTCAAAGACTCCGTCGATCTTCGAGATAAATTTCTCGGGTTTTCCATAGAGCTCGTAGACACCGGCCAGGTTAGCCCGCCATTCGTTCCCGAATTTGAAATGTTCTCTTCTTGTAAAAATTTCATAAGAGGTTTCAGCGACCCAAGTCAAGTTTCCTGTAATCTGCCCGGCGGCAGAAACTCCGAGGGTGAAGGTATGGCTTCCGAAGCCGGGCTGCATACCCGGATCAATTTCTCCTCCGAGTTCTTTCCGGTTTTTCCCCGTCGGCAGCGTAAACCCCCCGTATATCGCGCCGTAAATCTTCTTCGCCCCTTCGAGGGTTGCGGCCGTATCCTCGGGTTTGTTTAAAAAGATTCCCTTCTTGGCGGGGTCATAATGGAATCCGAGGTTGGCCTGAAATTTAAGGTCGCCGATCCCCCGGTTTGTCCCCAATTCATCCTGTCGCTTGATGTTATAAGGGATAAAAAGACTGCCTGTGAGGTAGGGGGTTATCCCATAAGAAGCGCCGAGATTGAAGAAGGTGAAATCGTCCTTATTGGGCTCGGCCCGGGTCCACTTCCTCCATTCCACCTGCTCAATCCTCCAGGTAAGCGCGATTCCCCCCTGCGGGAGAGTCAAGGGAGAATTAGTCTCAATCGGACTTCCCGGGCCAAGGGCAAGGCTCACGCCTCCGTGATGGGCCATTGCCATTAAAGGGGAAAGCAATACACCCAGAGCCATTCCTAACACCATCCATTTCATTTTGTTCATTTTGGTTCCTCCTTTTCAAACTGAGATTTTTTCTGTTCCTGCAGGGTTTTTCTCGATTTCAAGAGGGCATAAATTCCGAAGAGGCCAAAGATGAGGCTGATTCCAACGATCAGTTTCGTATGGGTTGCCGCCAGAGGTTTGCTGAAGGATTTAAGGTCGAGGGCTTCATCCACCTTCACATCGAGCGTGACGCCGTGGTATCCGTGGGATGATTCTCCCCAAACCTTAATTTTCCAGACCCCCGCCCTTTCAGGGAAAAAGGAGACAAAACCGTTCTTGTCGGTTCTGCCCGTTTGATGAGGCTGAGCGTCTCCTGGCCCGAAGAGCTCATATTCCGAATAACTTGCAGGGTCCTTCTCCGTATAAAACACCCTGACGGAAATCCCTTTCTGCTGGACCTCGTAGTTGATGGCATGGGGATAAACGGGGGAGCCAAAGAGGAGAAAGAAGAAGACCGACATGAAGACAGATTGAAAAAAAAGGATTCTTCCTTTACCAGGAAAAACTTCTCTTCCGATTTTCATTTTCTTCATTTTGTCACCTCGAACATCAGGGAGGATACGATGCG
>VGSD01000036.1 GCA_016875155.1 Deltaproteobacteria bacterium
TGTTTCAGTAGATGCCCTCATTGTTCTGAAATCCGCTGGAACCATTGACCCTTAGACTCCTTTTGTGTAGAACCTTAATATCCCCTGTCAAATGAACCCCTCACCCCATCCCTCTCCCCAGTGGGGAGAGGGGAGGGTGAGGGGCGACGATATGGAGAATGAATGATGAAAGAGAGTTTTTTTGCGTTTTTCGAGCCTGATAGTGTTGTTGTGATCGGAGCCTCTGCAACCCCCGGGAAATCCGGAAACATCGTCATACGCAACATCTTGGCCAATGACTATAAGGGAAAAGTCTTTTTGGTTAACCCGAAGGGTGGAGAAATTCTAGGAATACCTGTGCATCCATCCATTGCCAGCTTGCCAGAAGGGATCGATTTGGCGATGATTGTCCTTCCCGCAAAAGATACCCCACAAGCCCTTCGAGAGTGTGCTGAAAAAGGCATAAAGCATGCCGTGCTCCAGGCAGGTGGGTTTGCTGAAGTAGATGAGTATGGAACTGAGATCCAACAGGAGTTGACCACCATCATTCGAGAGAAAGGGATTCGTGCGTTAGGGCCTAATACTTCGGGCCACACTTCGACTCCCCATCAGTTTTCATCCTCCTTGTTCCCCCAAGGGAAGATACGTCGCGGGAAGATCTCCTATATTGCTCAAACCGGAAACTTTGCCACTCACACGATGAAATATATCCTGACCGCTGAGCATTTTGGGGTTTCACGCGTGATTGGCCTTGGGAATAAAATTGATATAGAGGAGAGTGAAGCGCTCGAGTACTTGGGGAATGATCCAGAAACGAATGCAATCATCATGTACCTTGAAAGTATCAAGAGGCCAAGGCATTTTTTCGAGATAGCAAGAGAGGTCACTCGGCGAAAGCCAGTTGTCTTACTGAAGGGAGGGGAAACAGAAGCTGGGAAGCACGCTGCCGTCGCTCATACGGCTGCCATGGCTGCAGAGGACCGGCTCATGGACGGCCTGATTCGCCAGGCTGGTATCGTTCGTATTCGGGAATATTCACATCTGATCCTTGCAGGAAAGGCGCTATCGATGTTGCCTTTACCCAAAGGCAACCGTGTCAGTTTCTCCGCACCCTCTGGTGCGATGTTGGTGGTTCTTTCCGACCTTTGCACACGTCTTGGCCTTGAGGTACCCGAATTGAAAAAGGAGACCGTTCAGAGGCTCCAAGAGATCAGCCCTCCTTTCATCCGCATGAGGAATCCTGTTGATATATGGCCAGCCGCCACAGTTCATGGGGCGGAATTTGCATATCGAGAAGGCATGGAGGCAGTGCTTCAAGACCCTCACATTGATGCGGTTGTTCCCATCCTCATGCTCACCAAAGAAACAGGTGTCCCACCCTTCGATTTCGTTGTCACATTGGCTAAGAAGTTCCCGGATAAACCTATCTTGGTTAGCTTTAGTGCTGAAAAACAATGCATGGATGAATGTAAAGGATTTCTTGAACCCCTCGGAGTCCCAACGTTCCAAGAGATCGAGCAGCCTTTCGAAGCCCTTTCCATTCTATATCGCTGCAGAAGGGCGATGAATCGACCCCGTTCATGAGATCATTTCTTTTTGTGGCGAGCAAACCCCGTTAGAAAATCTTCAACTTTCCAACGGGATGACTCACATGGGGGCTTTAAACCCCGTGTTCTTTTAAAAGGAAATTAACTCATCTCCGCTGCTTGCAGCGGGGCTTTCTAACGGGGTAAACAGCCCCTAAATGAGAAAGACCTGGAGATGATCTAAGATGCCCTCCAGGTCTACCAGGAGTTAAAAGAGATCTATGGAAAAAGAGGAGGATAAAAATAACGAACACTCCCAGATTTCCTCGATTTGGTAATCAATGCATGAGGTTGGTTTTTTCTGAAAACGTCATCTCCCTCCAGTTCATCTTTACCTCGGTTTTCATGACTCAAGACAGATATCTTTCAAAAGGGTTGTCTTGATTTAAATATAGGAATATAATAGCGACAGTTTATTACATTCCTTCCCTCTTGGCAGAGGTATGAAGGAAGTGTGACTTTCCGATTTATTGTACCGGGGAAGGAATGATTAAATTTGGTAAGGTTAAAGAATGAGAAAACTCCCTAAGGATTCAATGATTAAATCAGAAGATGAAAAAGAGTATGCAGGGCTTTTAACAGGCGTGAACGAATTACTGGAACAGGCTCGGCATGCAGCCGCTAGGACAGTTAACGCCATTCTAACTGCAACTTATTGGGAGATCGGAAGGCGGATTGTGGAGTTTGAACAGAAGGGGGTTGAAAAACCTGGTTATGGTGAGGAAATTATTGACAGACTTGCTTTTGATTTAACCCACCGTTTCGGAAGAGGTTTTTCAAGAAGGAACCTTTTCTTAATACGAAGTTTTTACATCGTCTATCGTAAAAGAGTGCAGACACCGTATGCACTTTCTAATATTACGTCTAAAAGAGAAAAAGGGATTGTGCAGACAGTGTTTGCACTTTCTTCTCCTACGAGAACCTTAGAGATTCTCCAGGCACTGTCTGGAAAATTTCCTCTCCCATGGAGTCACTACGTTCGGTTGCTTTCTCTGGATGAGCAAGAAAAGCGTGATTTCTATGAAGAAGAGGCACGTCGGGGAGGATGGTCGGTTCGGCAACTTGATAGGCAGATCAATTCCATGCTCTACGAGCGGGTTGCTTTATCCAAAAGGAAAGGAGAACTTCTAAAGCAGGCGGAACGATCCGGGAGTCCGGCTTCTGCTGAGGAAGCGATTAAGGATCCATATGTTCTTGAATTCCTCGGTTTACCAGAGCCCATCTCAGAACATGATCTGGAAAATGCTTTGATTCAGCACATGGCCGATTTCCTTCTTGAACTTGGCTTTGGTTTTACCTTTGTTGCTCGACAAAAAAGGCTTCAAATAGGTGCCGAGTCATATTACCTTGACCTTCTCTTCTTTCATCGTCGACTTCGCTGTCTGATTGCTATTGACCTCAAAGTGGGAAAATTCACCCATTCCGATGCAGGCCAGATGAATCTTTACCTTAACTACTTGGTGGAGAATGAGAAGATAGAGGACGAAAATAACCCCATTGGGCTTATTTTATGTTCCGAAAAAGATGAAGCCGTAGCTCACTATGCACTTGGAAGACTGACAAATAAGATTTTCGCTTCTCGTTACAAACTTCAGTTACCTGACCCGGAAATCCTGAAAAGAGAAATAGAGGCCGAACGAAGAAGATTGGAGATAGGGTTCCTAAAAGAATGACAAGATAAAAGGGGACAATAAGAGTATGCCGACGTTAGACTGGATTGGCAAGAAAGCTGTTTTGAATCATCACAACGAGGTGCCGTTTCACCTCCTGAAAGAGGTTCCCGATTTGTCAGTGGGGGAGCCGGGGAACGGTAACCTGCTCGTCGAAGGTGACAATCTGGTGGCATTAAAGGCCTTGCTTCCCTATTATGCAGGAAAGGTAAAGTGTATTTTCATCGACCCGCCATATAACAGTGGTGAACAAACCTGGACCTATAATGACTATGTGAGCAGCCCTGAAATTTCAAGATGGCTTGGCAAGATCGTAGGTAAAGAATCGGAAGACTTAAGCCGCCATGATAAATGGCTTTGTATGATGTATCCTCGTATGAGGTTGTTAGTTCAGTTTCTTTGCCTAGATGGAGTTATGTTTGTTTGCCTTGATGATGCAGAAATGTATCGATTTAAGCTTATGATGGAAGAAATACTTCCACCAAGTTCCTTTATTTCTGCGTTAATTTGGAAAAGCCGGCGAAATTTGGACAGCAGAAGCAAACATAATGTTTCAATAGATCATGAGTACGTTTTAGCATTCAAGCTCGGGGCAGGGCGTTTCAGGGGGGCGACCAAGGATATGTCTAAGTACAGCAATCCGGATAATGATCCCCGTGGCCCTTGGATGTCAGACAATCTAGTAGGTTTAGCGACAAAAGACCGTCGTCCCAATTTGCATTATGATCTTGTAAATCCCCAAACCGGCATTCTATATAAATGTCCTGGGAAAGGGTGGCGATATTCTCCAGAAACAATGCAACGAAAAATTGCAGAGGATCGGATTATATGGCCGAAAAATCGTTCGGGTAGACCAAGGCATAAAAAATTTTTGAGTGATTTGGAAAGTGAGTTTACAGGATTTTCATCATTTATTGAGTGCGGAAATACCAACGAAGGCACTGAAGAAGTTCAGGAGATTTTAGGTTCCGCAGGTTTTATCTTTCCTAAACCACGATCACTGATTGAACAGCTAGTCGGACAAATTGCCCTTAATGAAAATGACATCATTATGGATTCTTTTGCTGGCTCCGGTACTACAGGCCATGCAGTTCTTCAATTAAACAAACAGGATAATGGAAACCGGCGTTTTATCCTTGTCGAAATGGATTCCAATATTTGTCGGAATGTGACCGCCGAACGTTTGAAAAGGGTCTGCACCGGATATGATAAACCGGATGGTAAACAGGTCGAAGGATTGGGGGGAGGGTTTCGGTATTGTAAGCTGGGTGAAGCTTGTTTTGATGAAGTTGGGAGGATCAATCCTGAAGTGTCTTTTTCAGATCTCGCCCGACATGTGTTTTTTACAGAAACAGGTGAACCTATTATGAAGCAGGCAAAGGCTAATAATCCTTTAATCGGTGTATATAAGGAAACTGCGGTTTATCTGCTTTACAATGGAGTTCTGGGAGATAAACAAACCGATGGTGGCAATGTGCTGACGCAAGCGGTTCTGGATCATTTGCCAAAGCACGAAGGACCAAAAGTAATTTATGGAACCGCTTGTCGGTTTAGCCCTGGGCGGCTTAAGCGGGAGAATATTGTTTTCAAACAAATTCCTTACGAAATTAGGGTTCGCTGATGTTGCAACTAAAAGGTTATCAGGAAAAGGCGCTCCAATCCCTCCGAATGTATTTACACGCATGTGATGATCTCCTTGACGCCTCTCTTGCCTTTTACAAAGTGACAGAAGATTTTTGGGGACAAGGACTTCCATATCGAGCCATTAAAGAGCCATCAGAGTTAGCTGATATTCCTTATGTCTGTTTGCGACTTCCAACCGGCGGAGGCAAAACTTTGCTTGGGTGCCATGCAATAGCGCTAGCGAATAAGGAATTTTTAAAGAGAGATAATTCTTTGGTTCTCTGGCTGGTTCCCTCCAATGCCATTAAAGATCAGACGCTGAATGCACTTCGAGACCGAGACCACGCTTACCGTCAAGCGCTTGATAGCACCCTGGGACAAGTAACCGTGATGGACATAAGTGAAGCACTCTATTTGCAGCAAGGTGTTTTGATGGGTTCAACGGTGGTCATTGTTAGTACATTGCAGGCATTCCGGGTTGAGGACAAGGATGGTCGGAAAGTATATGAGAGTGCGGGGACATTGCAGCATCACTTCCAAAATCTTCCGTCAGAAATCTATGACAAGTTGGATCGTGATGAAAGCGGAATCGCACCTTACTCACTTGCGAACGTAATGCGGATTCAACGGCCACTAGTGATTGTTGATGAGGCCCATAATGCACGGACAGACCTTTCTTTCGACACACTGGCTCGGTTTCGACCATCGGCCATTATTGAATTTACAGCCACCCCTGCCAGCAGCAAAAACCCAAGCAATGTTCTACACAGTGTTTCAGCTGCAGAGTTAAAAGCAGAAAACATGATCAAACTACCAATTCGACTTGAAACCCAGATGAACTGGCAGGCGCTTTTAAGCGATGCAATTGCCCAACGGGTTGACCTTGAGAAAAAAGCAGATATTGAGCGAAGAAAAACCGGTGAATATATCCGTCCTATCATGTTGATTCAAGCCCAGCCACGACGTCATGGGAGGGAAACTTTAACTGTTGATGTAATCGAAAAGAGCCTTATTGAGGATCATCACACTCCTGAGAATCATATTGCACGGGCGACCGGGGAAGAAAAAGAACTTGCGGGTATCAATTTGTCAGACGACCAATGTGAAATCCGCTATGTGATAACTGTCCAGGCCTTGCGCGAAGGCTGGGATTGTCCGTTTGCATATATTCTCTGCTCTGTTGCAGAGCAACGGTCTATTGGTGCTGTTGAGCAAATACTGGGACGCGTCTTACGGTTACCCTACTGTAAGCCGCGAAAGATGGAGGAGCTTAACCGAGCTTATGCTTTCGTGGCTTCGCCAAACTTTGTAGAGGCAGCGCAGGGCCTCGTTGATGCACTCGTTGAGAACGGATTTAACAGGCAAGAGGCAAAGGATTTCATTAGGCCTGTTGAAGTTGAGCAAGGAAGTCTCGGGTTGGAACTCCTTCGGTTCATTCCACCGTCCAAAATTATAAGTTTGCCGGAAGTTCCGGACCCGGAGCAACTCTCCTCGGAATTACGATCCAAGATTGAAATTGATCAAGATAATAAGACGGTGACTTTGAAAGGTGTCCTCTATCCGGAAGAGCAAGCTGAAGTGATGAATCTGTTCGTGGCCCACGATGTCAAAGATACCTGGATAAAGGAGGTCAGGCAATATAATGCAGAAGTAGCAGAGGTTCTAAAAAGCCCGTCTGAGAGAGGGTTGCATTTTCATATTCCTGTCTTATGCATTAAACGAGGAGAGCAACTGGAGCTTTTTGAAGAAGACCACCTTCTTGAAAAGGGATGGGATCTGAAAAATTTTGATGCAAAATTGACCTTTCAGGAATTAAGTTTCCTGAGTGGCGAAGGAGGGCAATTTGGTGAAATTGATGTGGGGGAGGAGGGGAGAGTTAAGAGCAGGTTTATCCCTGACCTAAACCGCCAATTGCAGTTGATCGAGGTGGTGGAGAACTGGACAGATGCACAACTCATTCACTGGTTGGACCGAAACTTACTTTTTATGGAACTTGCATCACAGGAAAAGGAAATTTTCCTCACGGAAATGATAAGCGACCTGCTGGACCACCGTGGGTTGAATCTGAGCCAACTTGTGCGGAAAAAATTTGAATTGAGGAAGATTGCCGAGCAGAAAATAAAAACATACCGATATGAGGCACGACAAAGAATCCATCAAGAGTTACTTTTCGCTGAAAATGGAGAGCAGGCTGTCGTTTCTCCAGAGAAATGTTTTACCTTTCCCCCTGATCAATATCCGACGAGATCCGTTTGCCCAGCATCAGTCACTTTTAACAAACACTATTACCCCAAGGTGGGTGAACTCGAAGGCGAGGGAGAAGAGTTTCTTTGTGCTCAGTTTATTGATCAGATGGAGGAGGTGGAATTTTGGGTTCGGAATCTCGATCGACAGGAGAGGTTTTCATTCTGGCTACAAACTGCCACCGATAAGTTTTATCCCGATTTTGCCTGTAAACTGAAAGACGGACGTTACCTGGTTGTTGAGTACAAAGGGGCGGACAGATGGAGCAACGATGATTCTAAAGAAAAGCGGCGTTTAGGTGAACTATGGGCGCTTAAGAGTGATGGAAAGTGCCTATTTGTTATGCCTAAGGGAAAGGATTGGGAGTCGATTAAATCAATTGTGAAATAAATGATTTGGGATGGATTTCTCTATTTTTTCAGGTATCATATGGAGCTTGGAAGAAACGTTATAGCAGAGTATAATACCCAACGGCCATGACATAACGACCAAAGGAGAGCATATGGGAGAACAAAAACGTGGTGCACTCCGGTTTGCAAAGATTCATTTAAGGAATTGGCGGAATTTTCTAAGTGTTGATGTTCCACTGCAATGGAGAGCTTTTCTGGTCGGGCCCAACGCTTCTGGGAAATCAAACTTTCTTGATGTCTTTCGATTTCTATCTGACATTGTTACGGTTGGCGGAGGGTTTCAGGAGGCTGTTCTGAAGAGTGGCAGGGGTGGGGTTTCCAAACTGCGATGTCTGGCTACGCGCAGAAATCCTGACATCGTTATCCATGTCTGCCTTGGTAAGTCTGACAGCGAATTTGAGTGGGAGTATGAACTTCATTTTTCACAAGATAAACGTCGGCAATCTATCGTAAAAAAAGAGAGGGTTGTACACAAAGGGAGAGAGATATTAGGGAGACCACTTGAAGAAGATCGAAAGGACCCGGCACGTCTGACCCAAACCTATCTTGAGCAGATTAACACCAACCAGGCGTTCAGAGAGATCAGCAACTTCTTTGCGTCAGTCCGATACCTTCACATTGTACCTCAGTTGGTTCGAGACCCGGACCGCTCATTGGGACGTAAAAATGACCCCTATGGAGGTGATTTCCTGGAGCAAGTTGCCCGGACTCCAGAAAAAACACAGAAGTCCCGGCTGAAACATATTCGTAATGCTTTGCAAGTAGCCGTACCGCAGCTTGCTGAAATCGAACTCTTTCGTGATGAGAGGGGTACCCCGCACCTAAGAGGTAAATATGAGCATTGGCGACCTCAAGGAGCATGGCAGACGGAGGACTACTTTTCTGACGGGACATTGCGTCTGATGGGTCTCCTCTGGTCAGCATTAGATGGCGCGGGGCCACTTCTTCTCGAAGAGCCAGAGCTTTCACTTCATCCGGAAGTCGTTCGTTTCATCCCGCAAATGTTTGCAAGAATTCAACGCCGCTTGAATCGGCAGATCCTTGTCAGCACCCATTCATCAGATCTGTTACGTGATGACGGAATTGGTTTGGATGAAGTACTTTTGCTCCAACCAGGTGAAAATGGCACGATTGTTCAACCTGCGGGCAATTTGTTTGAAATCAGGAGTCTATTGGAAAGTGGGTTGTCCATGGCCGAAGTGGCGATAGCAAAAACGCAACCTCAGCATCCTGAACAACTTTCACTCTTTGGGGATTTTTAAATGCCAACTGTCACACCCATTGTCATTTCTTCAGCCGTGGAAGGAGTAGTTGATGAAGCAGTGGTCAAGCGTCTCATTGTTGAATCGGGTGGAGAGATTGGTCCTATCTATGGCAAGAGGGGTAAATCCCTTCTCAAACAAAGGATTAATGGTTATAACAATGCAGCCCGCCACACCCCCTGGATTGTCCTCGTTGATCTGAATCGTGAGGCAGATTGTCCCCCGCCTTTGAAGGCTCTCTGGTTGCCAAACCCGGGGCAATTTATGTGTTTCCGAATTGCTGTTAGAGAGATTGAGTCCTGGCTATTGGCCGATCGTGAACGTTTTGCATCATTCTTTAAGGTGCGTTTGTCGGATGTACCAGCACAACCTGAGTTATTGGATGATCCAAAAGAGGCAGTGATTGAGCTGTCACGAAGATCACGAGGTCGTGATATACAACTCGACATGGTGCCACGACCCGGAAGCGGGCGCAAGATCGGCCCGGCTTACGTTTCAAGGTTTATCGAGTATGTATCAGATCGTCAGAAGGGATGGAGGCCTGAACGAGCTGCTCGATCAGCAGAAAGCCTGAATCGCTCTTTGAATCGTATACGGGAATTGGTTGAAAGTTTGAAATGATTCCCACTCGATTACCCTAAGAGCCTATTCTATAAAGTTTCGACCCTAAATCTTCTCAAACATATCTTTAGGGGCGCCGCAGGCGGGGCAGACCCAGCCATCAGGGACTTTAGCAAAAGGGGTGCCGGGGGAAACCCCTCCATCCTCGTCACCTTTTTCCGGATCGTAAATATAACCGCAAACCGTACATTTGTATTTTTCCATATCATCCTCTCCCTTAAGAAAATTCCAAATCCCAAACTCCCTGCCTACCGGCAGGCAGGCAAATTCCAAATAATCCCCAATAACCAAATTCCAATTCCAAAATTTTTGGTCATTGGTTATTGGAATTTATTTGGGTATTGGTGCTTGGTGATTGGTGCTTATTTCAGGATTTCATCATCATAGATTTTTTCGAGTTTCAGTTTGTGCTTGGCCTCTTCGTTGGCAAGCAAGGTGAAGAGTTTCTTCAAATCCTTGTCCGTGTTCGATTCCTTCATGTCGTTATAGAGTTTAAGAGATTTTTCCTCTCTCTTCATGGCAATCCGGAGTGTATCGGCATAGGAGAGATCGGGTTTCATTTTCATCTCGACCATATAGTCACTGATATGGAGATCGGGAACTTTCTCGATACTTTTTTGGGAAACCTTTTCCTTCTTCAGGTTTTCCAATAGTTTCCGATGTCCTTCCTCCTCTTTTGCAAGCGACAGAAAAAGTTCCTTTCCTCCGGAGTACTTTGCATTCTTACTAGCCTCGGTGTAAAAATTGAAAGCTTCAATCTCCTTGTCAATGGCGAACTTGATGATCTCCTTAAATTTCTTCTCGTCCATAAGCGCTCCTTTTCAATTTTTAATTGGCCTCATTTTAAAGAAAGTGATCTTCAGGGTCAAGATAAATTTAGTCGCATAGTCGATTAGTTTTTTAGTCGTATAGTCCTTACAGTGGAGGCGAGAGACCATGAGACTATCAGACCATGAAACTATGTGACTACTGTCTTCTCAGTAGCCTCATCGAATTGAGAATGACCAGCAACGAACTGGCCTGGTGTGCGATGGCGCCCAGAATCATGGTGACCCACCCCTGGGCAGAAAGGATGACCAGCGCTGTATTGAAGAAAAGGGCAAAGGCGATGTTCTCCTTGATCACCCGGAGGGCTTTCCGGGACAGCCGGATGGCTGCGGGAATTTTTTCGAGTTCATCGGTCATGAGGGCGATATCGGCTGTTTCGATGGCCACATCCGTTCCTGCCGCACCCATAGCGATACCAATATCAGCCGCGGCCAGCGCAGGCGCATCATTGATTCCATCACCAACCATGGCCACTCCATGACCCTTCCTCCTCCACTCCTTCACTTTTATCACCTTCTCTTCTGGAAGCAGGCTTGCTTCGAAACTTACCCCTAGCTCCCTTCCGATCCGTTCAGCCACACGTGGTGAATCACCAGTGAGCATCCAGATTTCTGAGATGCCCTCTTTGCGGATTCGATTGATCGTGTCCTTTGCCTTATCTCTCAATGTGTCTGCAATCGAAATGAGGCCGAGAGGGCGATGATCCAGCGAGAGGAGAAGAGAGGTGGCTCCTTCCGACTCCTTCTGTTTTAAAACATCCATGGCGGATTCGGAGAGATTAACCTTTTGCTCTATGAGGAATTGGGCGCTTCCCAAGAGAATGGCCTTCCCATTCCATTTCGCCTTCACCCCTTTCCCTCTCAAACTCTCAAAGGACTCCGGGTGGGGGATGAGGAGGCCCATCTCTTCCGCCCTCTCCGCAATCGCTTTTGCCAGGGGATGTTCGGAGCGCTTCTCGGCAATGGCAGCCCAGTAAAGAATCTCTTTTTCATCCGATCCATCGAGTTGATGGATCCCGACCACTTTGGGCTTCCCATAAGTGAGGGTGCCGGTCTTATCCATCAAAAGGGCCTTCAATCTTCCCATCTGTTCGAGATAGATGCCTCCCTTGATGAGGATTCCCTGTCTGGCTGCATTTCCAATGGCGGCGACCACCGCCGTGGGCGTCCCCAGGACAAGGGCACAGGGGCAGGCCACAATGAGGATGGTGATCGCCCGGATAGCATCTCCCGTAATAAGAAAGGTTGCAAGAGCGATCAAGAGAATGGCCGGGACAAAGTAACGGGCAAAGCGATCCATTACTCGTTGAGTGGGCGACTTCTCTGCCTGAGCTTCAAGGATCAAGCGCTTGATCTGGGCGAACTTCGTATCCTCAGCGACCTGTGTGGTCTCAATCTCACAAGAGCCTGATTCATTAATGGTTCCGCAGTAGACCCGGTCCCCGATCCCCTTGTCAATCGGAATAGACTCACCGGTTAGCATGGACTGGTTGATTGAGCCACATCCGGAGATGATCTTTCCATCCACAGGGATTCTTTCTCCAGGCTTGACGATCACAATCTCTTTGGCTTTCACCTCCTCGATGGGAACCCGGATTTCTTGCTGCTCCCTTCTGACCCAAGCGGTCTTCGGAGCAAGCTGAATCAGAGAAGAGATGGCTTTGCGTGTCTTGCCAACGGTGAGATGTTCCAAAAACTCACCCAGAAGCATGATGAAGATGACGGTGGCAGCCTCCTGATAGGCGCCGACCGCTGTTGCGGCGATAGCTGCAATGGAGACGAGGGTGTCCACGTTTAAATCGGGAATCAAAAGGGCTTTGATGGCGCTTTTC
>VGSD01000037.1 GCA_016875155.1 Deltaproteobacteria bacterium
TCCCCGACGGGGAGAGGGAGGGGGTGAGGGGACAAAAGGTTAGAAGTAAATTCTCAGATTTAAATTGTAACAATCTAATAACCAAATAATCTCCAAATCTCAATGACCAAAAATGAACTACCCCGCTGCAAGCAGCGGGGAATATAACCCCAAGGGATTTAAAAAGTCTATTGGGGACATTGGTTATTGGTTATTATTTGATGTTTGTGATTTGGTTATTGGTATTTTGAAACTTATCACATCTCCAGGGCTTTTAGAACCACCTCATGCAAAATCCCATTGCTCGCAAGGATGCCATGGTTTTTCTCGAGTTTGATACCACAAGAGAAATCCAGCGGCTTTTAGAACCACCTCATGCAAAATCCCATTGCTCGCAAGGATGCCATGGTTTTTCTCGAGTTTGATACCACAAGAGAAATCCAGCGGCTTTCCATAGAGATCCGTCACCTTTCCTCCTGCTTCCTCGGTGATGATCGCCCCTGCTGCGTGATCCCAGATCTTCTCCTTATAACCGGGTTCGGTAGGGGAAGGAACCCTGAGATAGAAAGTGGCTTCTCCTCTTGCGACAATCCCATATTTGGCCTGACTGTCCATCTTGAGGGGAGGTTGGGTCATCCCCAATTTCTGTGCGATTTTCTGATGAGTCAGATGGTCGGCATGGTCCGGTTCAACGCTCTCTGCAAAAGAAGCTTGCTCCGGGGTGTCTACTTTTGAGACGAAAAGGGATTGTCTTGTCTCTCCCTCCAATTCCATCTGAAAAGCCCCCTTCCCTCTAATGGCAAGGAAGAGGCAGCCTTTCTTCCAATTAGGCTGTCTTTTGTCCATATAGAGATTGGGGCAAGCCATGAGACCAAGTTGAACTGCCCCATTTTCAATCAACGCTAGAGCGATTGCATACTGATCCCCTCTAAGAAAACCTTTGGTCCCATCAATGGGATCCAGTGTCCAGTACCGATTTCTAATCGAACGGGAACTGAGGTCAATCCACGCACAAACCTCTTCAGAGGAAGTAAAAGGAAAGAAGTCACGAACATAATGCGTGACCTGTGCAAGGAGATTCGAACGTTCGGCTTTTCTCAACTCTGTCGAAACTTCCTCGCCTATCACAACGTCGTCTGGAAACCTCTCTTTGATCATCTTACAGATAATCGCCTGAGAACCATAATCGGCAATCGTCACAGGAGACCGGTCGCTTTTCTGAATGGATGCTCCTTCAGTAAGGTCCTTCCTAACCTTCTGGCAGAGCCGGGATGCCTTAAGGATGGCTTGAAGAGCGGTTGTGACTTCAGGAGAGGATTCATCCATTGAAAAATCTTTCTTAAAAAAAAGGAGGGGCTCTTCGCCTCTCCTCTCCTTTTTTTTCAGATGGTGCCGAAGGGGGGATTTGAACCCCCACGGGGTTTGCCCACCACCCCCTCAAGATGGCGTGTCTACCAATTCCACCACTTCGGCATCCCTTATTTTTTAGTTTCAGGCACAGGCGCCTGAGGTTGAACCGGAACTTTCTGAGGTTCTGCTGGCGCAGCCTGAGCCGGCTTCTCTTTGATCACCGTCGAGGCGCGCCTAGTTGAGGTATAAGTCAGTAGAAGTGAGGTGATCATAAAGATCACCGCTGCAACTGTCGTCAGTTTGCTGAGAAACCCCATTGCTCCTGCGCTTCCAAAAAGCGTCTGACTCGATCCGCCAAACGCAGCCCCCATCTCTGCCCCTTTCCCTGCCTGAAGAAGGACAATCAGGATAAGGGCAAAACAGACCACAATATGCAAGATGATGATAATCGTCATAAAATCAAAGCTCCACTGTTTAAATTTTGGTTATTGAATATTTGTCTTTACTTTATATATATCACATTTCTTTAAATCTGACAATCCTTGCGAAGGATTCTGCTTTCAGGCTTGCCCCTCCCACCAGTGCTCCATCGATGTCTTCCTGATCCATCAATCCCTTAACATTTTCAGGGGTGACGCTTCCACCATATTGGATTCGAATCAACTCTGAAACTCTTTTCGAATAGAGCCTCTCCAGTTGTTGACGGATAAATCGATGGACTTCCTCAGCCTGTTCTGGAGTTGCCGTCTTTCCTGTTCCGATGGCCCACACAGGTTCATAGGCGAGGACGATCTGTCCCATCTCTTTTTCCCCTATTCCTTTTAAACCACCCTCCAATTGCCCTTCAACCACAGAAAAGGTCTTTTTCCCTTCCCTCTCCTGCAGGGTTTCACCGATACAGAAGATCACCTTCAATCCATGGTTGAACGCCGCCTTGATCCTGCGGTTCACTGTCTCATCAGTCTCACTGAAATACTGCCTTCTTTCGGAATGGCCGATGATTGCATATCGACAGCCACATTCTTTAAGCATCCCAGGAGAAATTTCACCCGTGAAGGCGCCCTTCTCCTCCCAGAAAAGATTCTGACTGGCTAAATGAATGGATGAACCTTTCAACTCTTGAGAGACAGGGTACAGGGCTGTAAAGGGAGGAGCAACAGCCACCTCCACCTCTTTGACCTCTTTTAGAGAACCCTTCAACTCCTTGACAAGAGCAAGAGCCTCTTCAACGGTCTTATTCATCTTCCAGTTTCCTGCAATAAAAGGTAATCGTTTCATCATCCACCTCTTCTCAAAGCCTCAATCCCGGGCAACTTCTTCCCCTCGATCAATTCAAGGGAGGCCCCTCCGCCCGTGGAAATGTGTCCGATCTTATCTCCAACGCCTGCCTGATTCACAGCCGCCACCGAATCTCCGCCTCCGACGATACTGAAGGCAGAAGATCTCGCAACGGCCCTGGCAATCGCAAAGGTCCCATGGCTGAAAGGTTCCATCTCAAAGACTCCCATGGGGCCATTCCAGAAGATCGTCTTGGCAGTTAAGATTTCCTCTGTAAAGGCTCTGACTGTATCCGGACCGATATCAAGACAGACCCAGTTTTCAGGAATCTTATCGTTGCTCACAATCTGTCTCTTTGCTTCAACATCCATCCTCTCGGCAGCCACATGATCCGAAGGAAGAAGAAACGTTATTTTCCCCTTTGCTTCTTCCAGAAGATTTTTTGAAAACCCAATCTGGTCCTCCTCCACCAGAGACTTCCCAACCTGAAAACCTATTGCCTTAAGGAAAGTGTAAGCCATCCCTCCGCCGATGAGAATCGTGGTCACCTTCTCCGATAGGTTTCGGATCACCCCAATCTTGTCAGAGACCTTTGCACCCCCTAAAATCGCAACATAAGGCATCTGTGGCTGGACCACGGCTTTCTCTAAACTTTCAATCTCCTGCATCATCAAAAAACCGCACGCCACGGTCTGAAGATACCGTGTCATTCCCTCGGTTGATGCATGGGCACGGTGAGCTGCACCAAAGGCATCATTAATATAAACATCGCAAAGAGACGCAAGTACCTTTGAAAAAGATTCGTCATTCTTCTCTTCCTCGGGATGAAATCGGAGGTTCTCAAGAAGCAGAACCTCACCTTCTTTCATCTTTCCGATCTGTTTCTCAACGTCCTCTCCGACACAATCCAAAGCAAGCGAGACTCCTCTGCCGAGCAATCTTGATAATCTCTCCGCAACCGGTGCCAAACTGTATTTTGGATCCTTCTTCCCTTTAGGCCTCCCAAGATGGGAGGCAAGGATCACCTTCCCGCCAGCTTCACATACAAATTTGATCGTTGGGAGGGAAGATACGATCCGGGTTTCATCCGTGATCTCTCTTTTTTCATCGAGGGGGACATTAAAATCAACCCGGATGAAAACCCGTTTCCCCCTTAATTCAACCTGATCCACCCTTAGAATGGCCATTGTTATACTCCACTTTGGATGATTGGGTTAAGGAAATGGTTACGGTTACGAGGCCCGTTTCGTTTGACGGGAACGGTTAAGTTAAAAGAATTGAAAGACGACAACCGTAGCCTTTTTATTAACGATACGGGCTTCGTTACCCTTACCTTTTACCGGTGACTTCGACCCATTACTTCTTCCCAAACAGGAATAAAAACAGCTCCACCATCCTGTTGGAGAAACCCCATTCGTTGTCATACCAGGAAAGGATCTTTGCAAATTTTCCACCAATCACCTTGGTCGAGGGACCATCGACAATAGAGGAATGAGGATTGCCATTGAAATCAATGGAGACCAGTTGCTCTTCACAGAAGCTCAGAATCCCTTTTAGCTTCCCTTCTGCATAGGATTTCAAGACTTTGTTCAGTGCTTCAGCCGTTGTCTCTTTTTTTAGTTCTACCGCCAAATCGACGACAGAGACATTGGGGGTTGGCACCCGGATTGCCATTCCATCCATCTTTCCCTTCAGCTCCGGAATGACAAGGGAAAGGGCAGTGGCTGCACCGGTCGTCGTCGGAATCATCGACATCCCGGCTGCTCTGGCTCTCCGTAGATCCTTGTGCGGAAAATCGAGAATGACCTGGTCATTGGTATAGGCATGGATGGTTGTCATCAAACCGTATTCCACCCCGAACTCGTCAACCAGAATTTTCGCAATCGGGGCAAGACAGTTCGTCGTGCACGATCCCATGGAGATGATATGATGTTTGGAAGCATCGTAGTCCCTATCATTAACTCCGAGCACAATGGACACATCCGGATCTTTCGCCGGAGCGGAAATCACCACTTTCTTCGCACCGGCGCTCACATGTTTGGAACCTCCTTCTCGATCCGTAAACTTCCCCGTGCTTTCTAAAACGACATCCACCCCCAAATCCTTCCAGGGAAGCTGGCCTGGATCCTTCAGGGCTAGCACCTTGATCTCTTTTCCATCGAGCAGAATGGCATCTTTCTTTACTTCAACGCTCGCCCCCAATTTCCCGTGAACCGAATCGTACTTTAAGAGATGGGCCAATGTCTTCGCATCCGTGAGATCATTGACAGCAACAAACTCCAGGTCTTTTCGGTTAAGACCCGCTCGAAGGACATTCCGGCCAATCCGACCAAATCCATTAATCCCGACCCTGATTGCCATAACACTCCCTCCTTATTAGAATTGACAATATTATATACTTTTTTTTGTCAACCCAGTCAATATGTTTAAGGGGTCGAGAAAAATTATTCAAATCTTTCCAAAATAGAAAAACCCTGCTATATTAGAGCCATCGGTAAGGACGAGATGGAAAGAAAAAAATATATGCTTCGGGATCGAAGCCTGTTGGAGGTCGTGCAAGGTCTTCTTCATTCCCAGGTCGTTTTCCAGGATATCTTTAAAAAGTACAGAAAGGGTAAACTCTGTTTCGCAGACATTGAAAACTGGGTGGATGACCGGGGACAGAGCCCCCTTTACAATCTGAAGGAACAATCTCATTCTCTTTTCAGGAATAAAGGAAAAGAACCTTTCCATAAAAACGAGTCGCTCCTTGACCTGGTCATTGGGTCCATCTTTCACGAAGCCATAAAATTAAGGGAAAATATTTATCAACTTGAAATCTATCGCCCCAAATACCTGAACTATAGACTCCATGCCGGAAAATCCTCTTACGAAAGAGACTATTCCCAGCGATTTGAGCGAATCATCGCCAAGGCGGAACAGGGAGTACTGCTAGGGATATCCGAGATGCGATCCTTATTTCAGGATGCCATGGAGCAATTAATCGATCTTTTCAAACAAAATTTGAAAAATCCCTATCTCGTCCGATTCCTTCTCGAACATCACTCTCTTCTTAAAAAGATCTACGGTCCTCAAAGGGGAAAAGCCATCTTCAGCCTCATCTTTGAAAGGGGCTTGCAGGAAGCCTATGATCGAGCGGGACGCAGTTACCTCTTGAGCGGACATTACGATCTCTCCTCACATTATTTTTCAAAAGCCTTAAAACTTGACCCCTCCCATCCCGAGCTCCGTTTCTTGGTATATTTCAGCCTCGGGATGAATGCCTATTATAATAATATTTATGTGAAGACCCTATCCCTATGGAGAAATCTGATTTCCCTCAAGGTGAAAAAGAATTTTAAGAAGCGCTATGTAAAACAACTTGAAGAAGTCTGTCGCAAGGTGGCATCGGAATTAAACGAAGAAGGAAAACACCATCTATCTCAGAAAGCGCAATCCCTTGCCGATCAGATTAAAAAAATGTTAGGATGATTTTCAAGGAGAATCGAAGATGCCGATTTATGAATATCATTGCAGTAAGTGTGATCACGAGTTTGAAAAACTGGTTTTTAACTCCTCAGAAAAAATCACCTGCCCCGAATGTAAAAGTAAAAAAGTGAACCGGATGATGTCCGCTTTCGCCTTTTCAAGTGGCGGAAAATTCAAAAGCACCGCCAGTTCCTCCTGCAGTGGTTGTTCCTCCTCCAGCTGTTCAACTTGTGGCTCCTCATAATTCGTTCGGAATTTTTATTATTTTTTACTACGAACCCCTAACTCCGAACTCAAGACTCTCTTTCAGAGGTTGGTCAGGTGTCTCCTTGCTTCCATCTCTTCTCTTAGCGACGCGTCATCCTGAAATCCTTTTAAAACCTCATCCATCACGCGAATCATTTCCTCCTTCTCTTCCGGAAGTTTTCCGTGAAGGGGAACGAGGTTCGATATATGATCGCTTAGAAATTGGGAAGCGACCTCCAGTTCTTTCAGAAGGAGCCTTGTCTCTTTCAAAATCGTCTCAGGAGATGCGGGTTGAAAACGTCCCTCTTCCATGGCTTCATAAATAGCGGAGTTGGGTTGAGGAATGAATGTACGAACGCGTATAAAGTGAGGGTTAATCTGGTTCAGGACATCGGCTGTTCCTCTGGCATGTTGCTCCCACTTTTCTTCACCGCCGATTCCGAGCAGCACATACAGGGAGTATTCAAAACCAGCCTCTTTCGCCTTCCTGCCTGCTTCGACCATCTCCTCTGGAGTCGCCCCTTTATCGATTTCCTTCAACAATTCTCTATCCCCTGTCTCAAGGCCCACATGGAGCCTGTTTAAGCCAGCCTCATAGATTTTTTTTAAGTCCTCGATCTCTTTTTTCGCAATGGTCTTTGCCCTTGCATAACTGGTCACCCGTTCAACATGGGGAAACGAGGCATACAGACTATTTAAAATCTTGACCAAGTCCTCTGCCTTGAGAACCAGGCTGTTGGAATCCCCAATAAAGACAGTCCTGACTTGATCGCTATAATATTCTCTCGCCATGGAGATATCTTCAAGCACCTCGTCCAATTCTCTACGCTCGAATTTCATCCCTTTATACATGGAACAGAACGTGCACCGGTTCCAGGGGCACCCTCTGGTTACCCTTAAGAGGAGACTGTTGGCTTCACTCGGAGGCCTAAAAGGCGGAAAGTCATAATCCCTTCTTCTCAATCCGAATCGTCCAATGGTCATAATTAACCTCGTCCTTTCAATCCATTCCTGTAGGGAACGCATATATGCCTGCCCGTCCGGCAGGCGGGCGTTCCCTACTAAAATATCATGGAAACGGGGATTCCCCTCTCCTCAAAACGCTCTTTTAAATCCATTCCAACACCATTAAAGTAATCATCGGAGAGATAAAATTCCAGCCCCTTTTTACGGTAGAGCCCTTTTACCTTATTGGGGTAATTCATTTTATCAATGAGGACCTCATCAACAACCTTTTCCAACATTCGAACCAATGCTTTTGAATCCGCGGGGAGCAACGGCCCAATAAAGGCATAGGCCCTCACTTTTTCTTGATGGAGAATCTCCAATGCCTTCACTCTGGACTCAATCGCTGGAGAGTTTGGTTCAAAGGTCTTTTTCATATCCTCATCATGGGTGGCGATTGAAAATCCTACCTCAATATCATGAAACCGTTTAAATAAGTCCTTATCTCTAAGACAGAGAGGTGACCGGGTGAGAATGTTGACCGGAAACTGCTTCTCTAGAAGGATTTCCAGGCATCTTCGTGTCATCTCATATTTCTTCTCAACAGGCTGATAGGGATCGGTCACCGTACTGATCGCCACGATGCCTGGTTTTGCTCTATTCAATTGTTTCTTCAGCAGAGAAGGAGCGTTCACTTTGACGTCCACAAATGAACCCCATGGTTCTTGGTGGCCGGTAAATCGCTTCATGAAACTGGCATAACAGTATCGGCACCCGTGCCCACAACCCACATAGGGATTCAGGCAGTAATCAAAACCAGAGATTGCTGTTCGGGTAAGTACGGTCTTGGCAAATATCTCTCTCACTTTCATCAACATTATTATAATGGAGGTTTAATGAAAATCAAAAAGTCTTGGAAGAATAAAATAAGGCCCATTTCCCAAGCAGGGAAATGGGCCTTATGAACTTACTTCAAGTGCTCTCTTTTTTCAGACAGAAGCTTCTGCAGAAACTTCCGACGCCATCTCCTCGTCCGTATACCCTTCCACCCAGAGCTCCCGTCCCCTGTATTTTGGAAGACCGGTTCCAGCAGGGATCAAACGACCCATAATCACGTTCTCCTTTAATCCCTTTAAATGATCAATCTTCCCCGCCACCGCGGCTTGAGTCAGAACCTTGGTCGTCTCCTGGAAGGAGGCCGCAGAGATAAAACTATCCGTAACCAGTGAAGCCTTGGTGATTCCCAGGAAGAGGGGTTCACCCACCGCTGGTTTTCCGCCCTCCCTCATCACCCGGGCATTCTCCTCTTCAAAAGTAAATTTTTCGACCTGATCGTCAACCAGGAAATGGGTATCCCCCACCTCCTTGATGCGCACTCTCTTGAGCATCTGACGGACAATGACCTCAATATGTTTGTCATTAATCTTCACGCCCTGGAGTTTATAAACCTCCTGGATCTCGTCCACCAGATAATGGGCCAGGGCTTTATCGCCCAGCACCCTGAGAATGTCATGGGGATTGGCCGGACCGTCCATCAACGCCTCTCCGGCTCTGACCATATCCCCTTCATGAACGCTGACATGCTTCCCTTTCGGCATCATATATTCTTTGGCTTCTCCCACCTCTGGTCGGATGATGACCTTTCGCTTCCCCTTCAGGTCCTTGCCGAATTCAACGGTCCCGTCAATGTCGCTGATCAGAGCATACTCCTTGGGTTTCCGCGCCTCGAAGAGTTCCGCAACCCTTGGAAGTCCTCCGGTGATGTCCTTGGTCTTGGTGGTCTCGCGCGGAATTTTGACGATCACATCTCCGGCTTCCACCATATCCCCTTCCGAAATAAAGATATTCGCTCCGACGGGAAGGAGATAGCGGGCCTGAGAGGTCAACCCCGGAAGGTTCATCGTCTTTCCCTTCTCATCCTTGATCGAAATCCTCGGCCGCAGGTCCGGATCTTTCGATTCGGTGATCACTTTTCTTGAAAGGCCGGTGAACTCGTCCACCTGCTCCTGCATGGTCAACCCTTCAATGATATCTCCGAACTTGACCCGGCCCGTCACCTCGGTCAGAACAGGGATGGCGTAGGGATCCCATTCCGCCAACATCTCTCCCTCTTTCACCTTCTGCCCATCTTTCACTTTCAATTTGGCTCCGTAAATCACGGCATATCGGCGTCGCTCCCTTCCGTTCTCATCGAGAATGGCAATTTCGCCGTTCCTGTTCATCACGATCAGATGTCCCTCGCGGTTCTTAACCGTTTTGAGATTGATAAATTTTATCTTTCCATCAATCCGGCTTTCGAGTGTCGTCTGCTCAGCCCGGCGGCTTGCTGCGCCGCCGATGTGGAAGGTCCTCATGGTTAGCTGTGTACCGGGCTCCCCAATGGACTGTGCTGCAATGATCCCGATCGCCTCTCCCACATTGACCAGTCTTCCCCGGGCCAGATCTCTCCCATAACAGAGGGCGCACACCCCCCGCCGCGATTTACAGGTAAGCACGGAGCGTATCTTTACTTTATCAATCCCGGAATCTTCGATGCGTTCGGCAAGAGCCTCATCGATCTCCTCATTTCCTTTGACGATGACTTCATCAGTAAATGGATCCCGGATATCCTCCAGGGCTACCCGACCCAAAATACGTTCCCTCATCGATTCGATGATTTCTCCTCCCTCCAGGAGGGACTCGACTTCAATGCCGTCCAGGGTACCGCAGTCGTTTTCTCGAATCACCACATCCTGCGCCACATCCACCAGCCGCCGGGTCAGATATCCTGCATTGGCTGTTTTCAAAGCGGTATCCGCCAGACCCTTTCGGGCGCCGTGAGTGGAGATAAAGTACTGCAACACAGTGAGACCCTCCCTGAAATTTGCAGTGATCGGGGTCTCGATGATCTCTCCGGATGGTTTTGCCATCAACCCCCGCATCCCGGCTAACTGTCGCACCTGCTGTGCGCTCCCTCGGGCTCCGGAGTCGGCCATCATATAGATGGGATTAAAACTGTCGATGATCCTTTTCTCCCCTTCCTTTCCTTCTGTTGTCTCGCTGCCGAGTTCCTTCAGCATCACATCAGCGATATTTTCCGTCACCTGAGCCCAGATGTCGATGACCTTGTTATATCGCTCACCATCGGTGATCAAGCCCTCAGTATATTGATCTTGGACCCTTTCGATCTCTTTCTGGGCCTCCTGCAGGAGGTCCTTTTTATTGGAGGGGATGAGCATATCATCCAGGGAGATCGAAAGCCCGGCGGTGGTGGCATAGCGGTATCCCAGACTCTTTAGCCGATCGGAGAGGAGCACCGTCGCCTTATCGCCGCAGAACCGGTAACAGTAGTCAACGAGATTAGCCATCTCGCTCTTTTTCATCACCTTATTGACCAATCGAAATGGAATCTCCTCGGGAAGGATCTCTCTCAGGAGCATTCGGCCAACCGTTGTCTCAACCAATGCCCCATCCATCCGGACCTTAATCCCGGCATGCAGATCCACCTCGTTTGCATCGTAGGCCACACGGACCTCATCGGGATTGGAAAAGACCTTTCCCTCTCCTTTGACATAGGGACGCTCGCGAGTCATATAATAGATGCCGAGGACGATATCCTGTGTGGGCACGATGATCGGTTTTCCGCTCGCTGGTGAGAGGATGTTGTTGGTGGACATCATCAGGATCCGGGCCTCAGCCTGAGCCTCAATCGAAAGCGGGACATGGACCGCCATCTGGTCTCCGTCGAAATCTGCATTAAAAGCAGCGCAGACCAGAGGGTGAAGCTGGATGGCTTTACCTTCGATCAAAATAGGCTCAAAGGCCTGAATCCCAAGGCGGTGGAGAGTCGGCGCGCGGTTGAGAAGAACAGGATGTTCCCGGATCACTTCATCCAAAACATCCCACACCTCCGGCCTCTCCTTCTCGATCATCTTTTTGGAGCTCTTGATGGTAGTGGCCAGTCCCTTGGCTTCGAGGCGATGGTAGATAAAGGGTTTGAAGAGCTCGAGAGCCATTTTCTTTGGAAGACCGCATTGATGCAGTTTTAATTCCGGGCCAACGACAATCACCGAACGCCCTGAATAGTCCACGCGTTTCCCTAAAAGGTTCTGACGGAATCGGCCCTGCTTTCCTCTGAGCATATCGCTGAGTGACTTGAGGGGTTTCTTATTGGCTCCCAGGATTGTCTTTCCTCTTTTCCCATTATCAAAAAGGGCATCCACCGATTCCTGAAGCATCCGCTTCTCATTCCGGATGATGATCTCCGGCGCATTCAATTCGAGGAGCCGCTTGAGGCGGTTGTTTCGGTTGATCACCCTTCGATAGAGGTCATTGAGGTCGGACGTGGCAAACCGGCCCCCATCCAGGGGGACAAGGGGACGAAGATCAGGTGGAATGACCGGGACCACTTCCAGAATCATCCACTCTGGTTTGTTTCCCGATTCGAGGAAGGACTCAATAATCTTGAGCCTCTTGGCCAGACGCTTTTTCTTGGCTTCTGAGGTTGTCTCTTTCATCTCGGTCCGGAGTTTCTTCGAAAGTTCTTTGACGTTGGTATTCTTCATTAGATCCCGAATAGCCTCGGCTCCCTGTGAGACAACCAGAGATTCTCCGTATTTTTCCTTGGCTTCCCGGTATCGCTCCTCAGAGAGGATCTCTCCCTTCTTGAAAGAGGTTCCTTTTCCTTCAAGCACGAGATAGGCTTCGAAATAGAGAATCCGTTCCAACTCCCTCAGAGT
>VGSD01000038.1 GCA_016875155.1 Deltaproteobacteria bacterium
GCAATCATAAGCCCAACTATGGCCGAAAGAAGGCAGTCGCACATCCGGCATGAATAAAGCCAGATCGGCTCGAAATTGCTTATGGTAATATTCTTTTATCATTATCTTTTGGGGTTAACGCCAAAATCAGTGTTGGCTGTAAGCCATCCGCTGGACTGATTATACGCCCACCTCATTGTATCTATGTCATCTTTCTTCCACTGGCAGTGAGTTCCCAAAATCCACGCCCCGAATCTTCAGTCTTTTGATAAGACCTTGATGCTTTGCCTTTTCTTTCGCCCATGCAACGTTATGTTGCCATCTGGGGACGCCATTTGAAACACGCGCCTGATACCATGCCTTATCAAATTTGTCTCTATATATCTTATAGACCTCTTTTTCTACGTGTTCTTTACTTGCACGTCCATCATTCTTTTGAAGAACTTTAATGATAGTGGATATCAAAACTTCCCGAGGTACCCGATCGCTTTCAGAAACAATTGTTGGGCCTGTAGAAACTTTTCTTTCTTCAACAGTAATGACTTCTTCTTCAGGTAATAAAAGAAAGCGATCCTCGTAGGTTTTAAGAAAACGTAATGTTTCATTGTCTTCTGGTTTAAAACCACAAAATTTTTCTGTCGTTTCTGATAAAAGGTCAACAAGGAGCGAATCGGGATCGGTGATAATTTTGTTCCAAGCTTCAGGGATTGTTTCTTCAATCATTTTCTTTTTTTGCTTTCCCTTGTAGATTGTTTCAGCGTGCTGAAATGCTTTTCCTGTTTGAATATTGTTTCTTGAAAGTAAGTCAACAAATTTTTGGACGACGTCTTGTGAATCTTGTTGAATAATATCAATGGTGTAGAATTTTCTTGCCTTCCAATCGCCCTTCTTTGTTGGTAAGTAAAACCACCATGTTTTACCGTTAGTTAAGATTGCCAGTTCGACACCTTGCCGAAAAGAATAATCGAGAAGTTGTTCTTGAAATCTCTCAAGGTCTTCACCGGTCTTTTTTACTTCAAGAAAGACCTCATTCGTATTGTTGATTCTCAAAGAATAATCAACTCTTCTGTTTTCAACTGAGAATTCGGGCATTACTTCATCTATATTGTATGTATTCCAACCAAGATGATGAAGAAGAGGCAGTATAATTGCCTGCTTTGTTGCAGCTTCATCGAAAGAGCTTATGCGGGGATTGGCTTTAAGATTTTCAATAAAAGTTTTCATCAAAATCTCCCATTGGTTTTATCTTATTTATTGCAAATAATAATATTTTTTATACTGGTTCTATATTTTTGTAAGATTTGAGTCAACGCCCTTATTTATGGGTGTAATATACTCCTATTTTTAGAAAAAGGGAAGCGAAAGGATGATGTCAGGCAGCGGCGACAAGGTATGATTGAACTTCGGTCTTATATCTTTTCTCTGGAAAACCGGGGTGGCCATCCGTTTCTTAATGGGTGGACATAAGTTTCTCGGCCTTTCTTATAGCGAAAGTCACAAACATCAGTCCCCTCAGCGAGCGTTTTGAATCGAACTAATCCCCTGTCAAAGGCTTCACTCACCACGCAGTCGCTCAGGCAGAGATAGGGTGCCAATTCACCTGCGCCTTGCGCATGGTAGTATTTGCAAATACCGCACTCTTTTATGTCCAACCCGTAGTCAAACGTTTTCCCATCGCCTTCGATAAACTCTGCTACCCAGTCACCAGGATAGCGATGCTTTTGGGTTTCCCTGACTGCCTCCCTCAATCGATTGACGTACCTATTATTGTACTTGAGACCTCCGATGAGGCGAAGCAGCCACTTTGGATGATCAGCCATTGCTTTAAATGCGTCATAGATTACCTTGCCTACTTCTTCGCTTGTTTGTCCCTGTCCCTTGAGAATCCGATACACAGCCAAATAATAGACACCATAGATGAGCCATTCGGTGAACATATTTTCCTCACCGCCGATGTAAGGCATTTGAGGAGCAAGGATTTCATATTCTTTGCTGATGGCCTCGATCAGCTGGGTTGCCCGTTCCTTACCAAACCGTGAAATCAAAACCTTTCTGGTCCCATCGAAGTGATCTCCAAGGGGGCGTGATTTTCTATTGATGACATAGATTGTGCCCCCACCTGCGACGACAGCCCCAGCGGTTATTAAGGCAATCTTAAGTAACTTTCGGCGCCCCATTCTCATTTTTCTGCCTCTTCTTTCAATTTTCTCGTCTTATTGGATATCGCTTTCCTGGACGCAGGCGGCTCCAGATCATGGCTACGAGAAATAGTGTGAGTACACCAAGGCCTACTGGCTTTAACAGTGCCATGAAACTTGCGTGATGAACGAAACTTTGTTAGCCTGCCCTTAGGGTGTGAACATCTCCTGTAGTATTGCAAGAACTCGCTCTAAAGTAATTGACGTTAGGTTGCCAAGACGACGCACTAAACGCTCGCGATCGATGGTACGAATCTGATCAACCACGATGTAACCCGCCCGTCCTTCAAACCTGCAGGGCACACGAAACGGATAAGGATAACCTCCAGTAGTGAGAGGGGCTATGATAAAAGTTCGTAAATGGGCATTAAGTTCGTCCGGAGAGACGATGACACAAGGACGAGTCTTCTGAATCTCTCCCCCTCTTGCCGGATCAAGACTTACCAGAAATATATCACCGCGCCGAATTTCTTCAATTTTCACCATCGCCACTCCTTCTCATCAAAGCGGGTAGGAATGGGGACATCAAGCAATCGGTCTTCATTGCGCTGACGCATTTGTCTAGCAGCGTCAGCCCATCCTGCGCGAGCAGAACTGGCACGGGCGATCACAATAGCTCCATCTCGCACACCCAGTTCGACTTCATCTGTCAAGCCAGCCTGTTCGATGATTGTCTTAGGCAGCCGGACACCACGTGAATTACCGATGCGCACTAAACGTGTCTTCATTAGACATTTCCTCCCAATGTAATGTAATTACATTATAATCACACATGGAATATTATGTCAAGCCAAGGGTAAAAGATGATTACTGATTCAAATGAAGCACTTTAAGATAAAATGTTTTGTTGGAGCAGAAGGAAATCATAATAAAATTGATCTTACCTCTTTTGCTCGATGCCCCTCTGGCATTCCATAGTAAGTTCTTTGAGAATAGGGAAGGATGTCGTCTGGGAGGCCGCAAGATGAAGATTACGAACTCCTGTAGGGATATGATCAAGAAAAGCTTTTAATCCTTTGCTTAGGCCCAAGAATCCGTAGGCGCCGAGGGCTTGCATGAGACGCTGTGCCGATGCTTCCCAAAATATCTTCTGAAAATCATCCCAATCTAAGTCCTGTTTGGAAAGATTGTAATAGTAATGAAGCAAGTGAAGCCTCTGGTTAGTATCGAATTCAACATAAGGATCGCAGAGAAGAGAACCGAGATCATAAAAGGGATTTCCGAAACGCATCCCCTGGAAGTCGATGAGGAAAGGTTCTCCGTCACGGATCATTACGTTTTGAGATTGAAGATCCCGGTGGATGAGGCATTGTTTTGTCTTTAAGAGCCTTTCCGCCAGACCAGAAAGTTCGGTTTCAAGTTTTTGTTCGACAGAAGACTCAAGTTCAATCCCACAGACATTTTTGACGAAATGGTCTCTGAAGTAATTCCGTTCCCAGCGATATAGCTCGGGACCAAAACTCTCCATAAGCCGTACCCGATCTGAAGGGAAGTCCTGTTCGGGGAAGCTATGGAGTTTATGAATAATGGTAATCGTCTTTTGATAAAAGGTACTTCGAGTTTCCCAGGGAGAGTTCCTTAGAGACCAGAGATCCGTATCTCCGAGATCTTCCATAAGTATGAGATAATTTGACGGGTCATGCTTGATCAGTTTGGGCACCGGGACACCCATACCCCAAAGAAATACGGCAATGTCAGCATAATAATTGTTCTCGATCCGTTTCGAGTTGTAATGGATCAGGATCGCTGTATCTTTGTGGTTCCATGCCAGACGATAAAAAGACCTGTCTGAACCCCTTCCTTCCAAAGGAGATATTACAATGGGGATGGCCCCTTGAAGACCAAATACCTCTCGGGCAAAAACGGTCATCTCCTCAAATTTCGGATTTTCCAATATAAAACCCTCAACCTTCAATCGACCAATGGTTTTATAATCACAGCAATATTCATTTATAAAATCCCTCCTGACCTCCCTTTGCTAAAGGGAGGAATTACCCCTCTTTTGCAAAGAGGGGTGAGGGGAGATTTTCTAATGGGTACTTCAACTCACAGAGATTTTTAGACTTTCATAAGCTTCGATGGAACCAATATCGTGCCACTCGCCCTCGTCAACAATGACCCCTTGAATCGCCCCCAGCTTTTCAGCAATTCTTCTGATTAAAACAGGGACAATGGATTCGGTTTTTCCTGGTTCAAGATACTGGAGAAACGATGTCTCAATGGCATAGATACCTGTAAATTGGCACGCCCGGACTCCGGGATTTCCAAGGGTATGGCGTAGATCGCAAATCTCACCAGCCTCATTCATATTCACGTTGAGAAGAGGGCCACTGCTTCGCAGAACAAGCGTCGCCTCTGGTCGCTTCTGCGTATGGATCTCCAGAAGCCTCTCCAATGGAAGATTGGTGATTACATCGCCATTGTAACAGAGAATCGCCTCATCCTCTCCCAGGAGATCTTCAATGTTTTTTAGTCCTCCTGCTGTTTCAAGGAGGACAGGTTCATGGCGAAAGGTGATAGAAACTCCGCGCCATACTCTGTCAGGGAACTCTTTCAGATAGATTTCCGGGCAATGGTGGGTGTTCACGATGAAGCGATCAACGCCAACTTTCATTAGATGATCCATTGCATAAGTAATGATAGGACGTCCTCCTATCTTCAAGAGGGGTTTCGGGGTTTCCTCCGTCAGAGGCCGAAGTCGTATTCCCAGTCCAGCTCCGAGGATGAAAGCAGTTTTGAATCGCCGTCTCTTCATAAACTCCCTATCACCCCATCTTTTTCTTCTTCCCGAATTCCGGATCAATTTTAACGAGTCCGGTTACGATGAATCCTGGAATCGTTGCAACCATCACCCAGAGGAAAAAGTTCGGATACCCCATCTGTTCCTGAAGCCAGCCGCTGAACATGGCAGGGATCATCATGCCCAATGCCATAATTCCTGTGGCAATCGCATAGTGAACTGTCTTGTATTCGCCCTCTGATATCATGATCATAAACAACGTATAGGCTGTAAAACCAAAGCCGTAACCAAATTGTTCCAATGCAACGCAAAGATTGATCAAATAGAGATTGTGAGGCAATGCCTGTGAGAGATAGACATAAACAAGATCCGGCAGATGCACAGCGCAAACCATACCCCAGATCCAGAATTTGAGTCCTTTCCTGTAAATCGCATATCCGCCTAAAAGCCCTCCAATCATGAGCGAAACAACTCCCACGGTACCGTAGGTGATTCCCACTTCGGAGGTGGTCAATCCCAGCCCTCCCGAGGAACGTGGGTCAAGCAGAAAGGGAGCGATAATTTTGACAATCTGGGTTTCCGCAAAGCGGTAAAAGAGGAGAAAGGCAAGAATGGTCAGGATGCCTTTCTTCTTAAAGAAGAGATAGAATGTATGAAAGAACTCCTTGGTGAAGGATGTTGAAGGAGTGCGGCGTGCTGAAGTATCCGAAGCGGGGTAAGGAAGAATAAAAGAGTGATAAAGGAAGAGGACCCAAAAGACACAGGCAGCCACAAAGAGGGCGATGGCCCAGGCTATAGGGATAGCATATCCCTTTCCTTCAAGGAAACCTGCAAGGATGACCAGTCCGCCTTGTGTGGCGATCATGGAGATACGGTAGAAGGTCGTTCGCACTCCAACAAAGGCAGCCTGATCATGCTCCCGAAGTCCGAGCATGTAGAAGCCGTCAGCCGCAATATCGTGTGTCGCTGAACTGAAGGCCATCAGCCAGAAGAGGGCGAGGGTATATTGAAAGAAACGTGACGCTGGAATCGTGAGCGCAACAGATGCAAGTGATGCTCCGATAAGCAGTTGTGTAAGAAGAATCCAGTAGCGCTTTGTTCTGAAAAGGTCAACCAATGGGCTCCAGAGAGGCTTAATAACCCAAGGAAGATAGAGCCAACTCGTATAGAGAGCAATATCGGTGTTTGAGATGCCAAGCCGCTTATAGAGGACGACTGAAACCGTCATGGCCATGGTATAAGGGATTCCTTCGGCCACGTAAAGGGAAGGAACCCATGTCCATGGGTTACGTGAGGTTGGTTTGGATGAGGCCATGCTTTCTTATTCCTTAAAGGGGTCTAGGGTTCTAGGATTCAAGGGGTCGAGGTTTTTTAAAATTCATATTTTTCAGCTTTTCACTCGAATCCACGAATCCTCGAATCCTTGGACCCTTAATAAATCTTCTTAATCTCCACTCCTTTAAAATAATGTTTCAAAATTTCTTCTGCTGAAAACCCCTGGGTGGCCATGGCAGCAGCCCCAATCTGGCAGAGTCCCACCCCGTGTCCCCAACCCGCACCGTGAAATATAAATTTCTTGGCATCAGCCACGACGATAAAGGCGCTGCTGTAAAGATGAGTCCGGGAGAGCCAGCGCCTGATTTCGAGCTCCTTGCCAATGATCAGGCTTCTTTTCGAACCGATAATCTTTAGACGGGAGATTCGACCAGAAGGTCCACGTCGTAGAGGTAGGATTTCTATCAGGGTCCCGAAATCAAAACCTGATTTTTGTCGAAGGATCTCTTCCAATTCTTTACGGGGATATTCCACCTTCCAGCGGAAGAAATTCTTCGTCTCCTGGTCAAAACCAGAGAGGATTCTTTCGAGAAGATGTTCATCCATGACTCTGCAGTAGGCTTCAAGGGGGGAAAGAACCCATCTGGTGGCTTCTTCTTCTGTTCTTATGGACTGATGAGAGATAGGTGCATCCGAAACGGTAGTTAGGTAAGGAATCTGTATATCAGCCCAAGCCGTATTGAAATTTTCTGTGAGTCCGCCGCAGCACTTGGAATATCGGGCATCACAAATTTCATCCTGAAAAATGAGTACTCTCCCATGGGTTTCACGGACGGCTTCTTGTGCGTTGTCAGCAGCGCTCTTTGAGATCCCCTGATAGCGCTGGCAATGGTCGTCAGCACAAACATCATATAGATCGTGATCCTCCCGATCGTACCATCGTATTATTTCTCCTTCTTCAGCCTTTTCGGACTGGGGAGGGGATCCTACTATTTTTTTCTTGCGGCTTAGGCCTGCCAGAAGCCAACTCCGGGATAAAATAGCATGTGCTTTCAAAAACTCTATATGAGCCTCACCGCTCATCTCCGAGGAGATCACGCTTTCCAGATAATCCTCCAAGGAGATTTCATTGATGGCGGAAATCGTCCCATCTTCGCGCAGATGGAGGATCAGGTCTCCCTGAAAGGTTTGGTTCTCTTTCCTCTCCCAGTGAAACTGATTTCCGATAATAACGTTCGACAGTGAAAAAAGGGAGTTTTTTTCAGAGATGAGTCTAATTGAAGGGACGTAAATGGGTTGGTGCAGGGACTCACTACAAAACATGATTCTCCCTGCATCCACTTTTGCTGAAAACGGGCCGGAGAATGGGCCTAAACGATCGCCATGAAAGATCCCTTCCAAATGGCCGGAGATTTCAGTCTGCTGGTCCATCACGCCCACATCGATCTTCGGCTCTTTTTCCCATTCTGCGGTCAGAATCCCTCTCCTTCGCACCACTCCCTTGCATTCTGGAACATCTTAATCCAGGGAGATGCCTCGAGTCTTTCCCTCAGATCAGCAGGCATCCATGGCCATTGCCATTTCAGAAAAGCCCGCTCTGGATGAGGCATGACAGCCAGATGTCTTCCATCAGGCGAACAGAGACCTGTGATTCCAAAAGGCGATCCATTCGGATTAAAGGGGTAGCTTTGTGAAATCTTCCCATCCCTCTGGCCTTCATCATCCACGAAGATGAGGGAAACAAGCTTTTTATTGATGACCTCGTCCATCAACTTCGGGTCTGGGATATAAAGCCTACCTTCACCGTGGGCCACCCAAACTCCGAGTATGGATTCGCTCATACCTCTGAACATGATCGCAGGACTTTCCAGAATCTTTACAGTCACCCAGCGTGATTCAAAACGTCCGGAGGTATTTTGAACGAACCGGGGTTGCTGATGGTCAGGAATTCCGGGCCACGGCACCCATCCGAGAAGCCCGAAAAGTTGACACCCATTGCATACACCTAAAGAAAAGGTGTCAGGACGATTGTAAAAATCGTCAAACATCTTCCTTAACCTTTCGTTGAACCGGATGGCGGCAGCCCATCCTTTGGCGCTTTCCGGAACATCTGCGTAGGAAAATCCTCCCACTGATACAAGCCCCCTGAAACGCTCCAGCGTGACCCGGCCATGAATCAGATCAGTCATCGTGACATCCCATGGGCTAAACCCAGCTTGATAAAAAGCGGAAGTCATCTCGCGATCGCCATTGCTTCCCTCTTCACGGAGAATGGCCACATCAGGTTTGTTTTTGGCCTTGAGAAGGGAAGGGGGAGTTGGTTTGGGATTAAAAGGAATGACATAGGTTGGACCTTTTCGGTCAAAGATATTTTTTCTCTCCTGATCTGCACATTGGGGATTAATTTGGAGCCGCTCAATTTGATAGGAGGTCTCCTCCCAGATTTGTCGAAGGCCACGCATGTCCGCTTCGAGAACCTTTTGACTGTTGTAGGATAGAAGGATGTTCTTCTCTTTAGTCGTTTCTCCGATCACAACGGGACGAAGATCAAAAGATTGAAGAACCTCTAAAACCCTGTGGGCATCGTTGATGTGACATTCAATGACCACTCCCAACTCTTCAGAAAAAAGCCCCTCGATGGGACTCCATGGACCATCCATTCGTATCTTTATTCCACAGTTTCCGGAAAAGGCCATTTCAAGGAGAGTCGTCATCAGCCCTCCATCGCTGATGTCGTGCCCTGCAAGAATGAGATTCTCGGAGATTAATTGCTGGATTGCATTGAATGTGCGTTTGAGCATCTGAGGGTCATCTACGTCAGGAGATTCATCTCCGACCTGTCCGTAGACCTGCGCTAATGCTGAACCTCCCAGTCGGGCTCGGTGTGGAGTGATTTCAATTAAGATGAGTTGGCTCGCACCAGGTTTTTTAATATCGGGAGTTACCACCTTCGTGATATCGGGCATGGTTGCATAGGCGGAAATCACGAGTTCACGGGGGGATTTGACTATCTTTTCTTGAACCCGAGTTGCCATGGAGAGGCTGTCTTTACCGCCATCGGCTGCAATTCCCAACTGGATCATGAGATCCCGCATTGCGCAAGCCGCCTCATAAAGGGCTGCCCCTTCGCCGGGGAGTTTGGGTGCCCACATCCAATTGGCGGAACACTTGATATCTTGAAGGCCACTAATTTTGGCCCATACGATATTGGTCAGCGCTTCTCCAACAGCCATGCGAGCCCCTGCTGCTGGGTTGACGAGCATCTTCACGGGCTGTTCACCAATGGAGGTGGCGGCTCCTGTTAATCCGAAATGGCTCTGGGCGACCACTGCCAGATTGCCAACGGTCAATTGAAGCGGACCACAGCATTGCTGTCGCGCAATCAAACCAGTGACGCTCCGGTCCACCTTATTGGTCAGAAATCTTTTTGAGCCGACGGCAAGGTTGCGAAGGACACGGGACAATGCGTCTTCTATAGGTAAGGGATCAGGCAGCTGAAGAGGTTTTCTCAGATATTGGCCACGGTTATCCCTGAACTCTTTTTGGGGCATATTGCCTAGGACCTTTTCGAGATCAAGGTTGACGGGTGTTGAGCCATCGCTTTCGTCATGAACGACGAAGCGGCCGTCTCCAATCACTTCACCCAGAATTTCGCAATGGACTTTTTCCCTTTTGCAGATCGATTTGAATTCTTCGATTCTTTCAGGGAGGATTAAGAAGCCGCATCGCTCCTGATATTCGGCGATCCAGATTTTGAGAACCGATAGGGTAGGGTCTCCCAACCGGATCCTTCTGAGTTCGATTTTGCCTCCGGCTTTTTCGACGAGTTCTTTAAGAACATTGGCCGGTCCTCCGGCCCCTTGATCATGGGCACTCATCATGGGGTTGTGATCGCCCATTTCAATGCAAGCCCTGATGACACGGTTCATCTTCTGTTCCATCTCAGCATCGCCGCGCTGAACCGCATCAAAATCGAGCTCTTCCACATTCTCACCTTGAAGCTTACTCGAGGCAGAGCCACCACTCACTCCAATACCATAAGCAGGGCCACCAACTTGGACGATCATCATTCCTTTTTGAGCCTCATCCTTTTCAATATGCCTGGCGTCGATCTGTCCGATGCCACCTGTGAACATGATCGGTTTGATCCAGGCCCAGCGTTCCCCATCGGGAAGGGTCTGGTCGAAGGAGCGAGTGAATCCCAATATCAACGGCTCACCGAACTTATTGCCGTAATCGCTTGCGCCGTCGCTGGCTCTGATTTCAATGGTGAGCGGAGAAGCTAGATTCGATAGATACTCAGCTCCCTTATCTTCCCAGGGCAGATCGTAGTTCGGGATCAGCAGGCTTCCCACACAGTATGCAGCGGTTCCTGCAACCACCAGGCCTCCTCTTCCTGTTGCCTGGACATCGCGAATTCTTCCGCCTGTGCCTGTTTCAGCACCTGGAAAAGGAGCGACTCCGGTTGGGAAATTGTGAGTCTCTGCTGTAAAAATGATGTGGTACTGGACTTTCTGTTCTTTAAAAGGTGCAGGTGTTCCGGGTTGTCGAGGGACGATCGTCCAGCATTCATACCCTCTCATCCCACTCGAATTGTCTTTAAAGGCAATGACGCTGTTATTTGGATTCGCTTTTAAAGTTGATTTTACGATATTAAGAAGCGTCTCCGGCATCACCACTCCATTAATAATCTGTTTCCCCTTGAAATAACCGTGCCGTGAGTGCTCGCTGTTGGCGTTATCGAGATCCCTTATTTCAACGATCGTAGGATTTCTTCCTTCCCTCTTAACAAAATAATCGTAGTAGAAATGTCTGTCCCACTCATCCATTGCAAGCCCAGGTATTTCTAGAAGTCCATCCGGGCCTTTTTCCAAAAGGGGTATCTCAAACACAGGCTCTGGTAGAATTCCAGATTCGAAACTCTCCAGTGGCCGGTCATACAAACATTCTGTCATTCGATCGTGATGATCACGTATAAACTGTTCCCTGTTTACCCCTCGAGGAAGGCGATATCTGCGGGAGCGTTCGATGCGGATGATTTTATCAAGGCCACAGGTGTGGCAAATAGCAACCATATTGGTTGAGTAGGCAGTCGCAAAATTCATACGGGGGCCTACTTCCACCACATCTCCTCCATATGGAAGAAAAGGTTTTGTAGATAATGTTTCCGATATGAAACCTTCCGCCAAAAGATGCTTCAGGATTGAAATCTCATCAGAACTTAAAGGTGCTGAAGCCTCCACATTGAAGCAATACTCAAGGTTTTCATCTCTTTTTAGGAAGAAGTGTTGCATGGTTCTCCTTCTTTCTAGGAGTTTATATGTAAATAATGATTGTTTTAACGTAACACTTTAGCGGTTTGAAAAAACTTTATTAAATCCCTCCCAACCTCCCTCCTTCGGCAAACTCAGGACAGGTTTGCCAAAGGGAGGTGAAGCCTCTCCCCCTTTGGCCTTTTTATCCCCGTAGAAAGTAGGGGCAAAGGGGGATTAAGGGGGATTTTATGATGATTCTTTTGATCCATTGACTCATAAATCTCTTTTTTTCAAAAAGCTAAGTTGATACGTTTTAACTATTTCCTTTTGTAACCCCCCTCTATTCCCCCCTTAAATTAAGGGGGGATGAAGGGGGGTTATTTGTGGATAAGTTCTTAGTAAAATAGCCGTCGGCCTGGCATGTTTTTGTAAAAAACCTGGCCTTGGCTAAGGTAGATCAGCCCATGGACGACCAAGTTTAAGATATGACTCTGCCAGGCA
>VGSD01000039.1 GCA_016875155.1 Deltaproteobacteria bacterium
CCGCAATGATTCTGTCTCCCTCTTTCAGAACAAGAGGAAGCGTCATTCCCCGATATCCAAAACTTTTTACGGTCACATCGATTCCAATCTCTCTTCCCCGAAAAGCCAGGTTGGGTGCCTTCACGGCCTTGACCCATATATCCTTATACTCTTTTAAATCACCCAGAGGAAAACTGAGAATGGGGAATCCTATGGATTCATTTTCATCCCATTTTAAATTTCCATCACTCAAAAGGATGGCGAGAGAAGCCTTTCCGCGGAGCTTTCTTACGGCATCGGAAAGGTCTCCCCTTTTCTTTCCGACTTTCAATAGGGGCAGTTCCTCTTCCTTCAACGGCATCAGAGATTGACCTAGGCTATAGAGGTTCACATTAAACTTCTCAGATAAGGAACGAAGGAGAGGGTTCTGTCCCTCCGAAAACAGTGCTTTTGCCTCATCGAGCCGGCTTCCTTTTCCTCCACGTCCAGGCAATCCCATGCTTGGAGAAGTATCGAAGAGGATGGCCAAGGAGGGGAGAACCTTATTTTCCTTTCTCTCCAATGAGAAGGGATTGAAGAGAAAAGAGATGAGCAAAACCAGGGTGCAGAGACGGAGCAGTGAAATCGTGATCGCCCTGGAACGAACGAGCCTCTTCCGAATCCACACATATTGGAGGATGACCGCAATCCCTCCCAATGCGAAGAGGAGATAGATCAGCCCTATTGGAATCAATGGTTCGATGACGATCTCTTTTAAGTTCATATTAACGGTTTAAAAATAATGAAGACTTACCTTGGAAATACTTTAGTCACCCCCTCCCTCACCCTCCCCCCTCGAGGGGGGGGTATGGGTGGGGGGGATTTTCATCGTCTGTGGGTGACGAATTCGTCGTGTAAAATTCATTTGTAAAACCCCTCCCCACCTCCCCTGCCTACCGGCCCCGGTCCCGCACTATTAATAGACCGAGGGCGGGGCAGGCAGGCTTTGCCAAAGGAGGGATTTACCCCTCTTATAACCCCCCTCTATTCCCCCCTTAATTTAAGGGGGGAAGAAGGGGGGTTACTGGAAATTTTCGAAAAAGCATATCTTTTCAATTAAGGACTCCTTAGTAGGTTCATAAGTTCTGGCGTCGTTTAATAAATGGATGATGGATCACATCTTTTTTATAATCCGAGGTAAGGCAGTAGACGATGATATTGATCCCGGCCTTAAAGGCGAGAGATCGTTGGACCTCTCCTCCTGGAACACATTCATGGATCCATTTTCCAAACTTATCCTTTGCCCACGCTCCGGATAGATCATTCTGGGAGTAGATCACGGGTGTCCATTGATCGAGGGTGATGCCCTCCAAGTAAGGATTCACCTTCTGTCGGCCTCCAAGGGTATCGATCAAATAGAAACTCCGGTAGATGGAGTGATCCGGAGGAAGCCTTTTCATCTCACTCTTGGGAAAGATCTGTTTCATCTCCGCCCGAAAAGCCCGATCGAATCCAAACCCCTTTGCACCCATCGTGTCTTCGGTAAAGAGAAACCCACCATAGGACAAGAACCGCCGCAGGGTCTCCCTCTCCTGGGAAGTGAAGGGCTCAAACTCATACTTCCCTGCCATGTAGAGAAAAGGAGCGTAGAAGAGATCAGGGTCTGAGATGGTGGTGATTCGTCTCACCTTGAGGCCATCCACGCTCGTCCTCAATTCCAGTTCCTCGATGATGGGTTCCACAAATCCTGGATTGGGATCCCATTCTCCACCTCGATATTTGAGCTGGGCAAAGAAGAATTGGGGAAAAGGTGCAGCCAGGGAGAGCTTCCGATCGAGAAAGATCCATCCAGCAGCAAGGCTCAATCCTAAAGATAAAAGATCTCGTCTTGAAATCATATTCGACCTACAACCACCATTTCGATAGCCAGAACCAGAAGGACAAAGTAGAGGAGGATGGGCCAGAGTTCTTTTCTCCCCGCATGAACGGTTTTCAAGATATCCTTCTGATATTCCACAACCCTCATATCGATCTTCCCAAACCTCTTTCTTAACTCTTCTGGACTCATCTTGGTGAGATCCGACTCCTCATGAGGTGGATTGATGGACTGTCTTATCTCACCCGAGGCAAGGGAAGATCTGTAAATGCCTGGCTTAGCCTCAGGGCCAATGGTCCGACGAGGAAGGGTCTTTTCCTGAATGGGTTCCCCGACCCGGATCCCTTTTGAGAAGGACCCGCCTGTTAGTCCCACAGTCTCCTTCAGGAGCCCCTGAATAAATGGAAGAAAAGCTGCCTTCAGAGGAAGATCATTCCAATCGAGGTCAGCGGTTGAAGTAAATAAGAAAACGTTTCCTTTGCCCACCTCGGCTTCAATCAGAAGAGGGTCTCTATTCTTGAGAATCAGAAGGTTCTTCGTCCCCCCTTCTATCTTAAAGTAACCACGGATAGAAGCGGCCCGAAGGCTCTCTCCTCCTGCTTCGGAAATCGACTTCAGAATAGGGCGGCCTTGATCGACCTCTGCGATCCCGACAGAATTTATTTCCTTCATCTCCCTCATCCTCCATGGAGAGAGAGGGAAAGCATTATATTCTTCGGGAATGACACGGTCTCCAAGAAAGATGAAGACAGGCCTGCCTGATTCCAGGACAGAAAGGAGTTTGAAGATGTGTGGTCGCCCCACATTTAAAAGGAAGAGGGCCTCATAAGGTTTTGTATCAACATAACCGAACTCCTCTTCTGTGATCACCCTCGTATGAAACGGTGAGCCCTCAGAGCCTCCGGGCTGAAGGGCATTGACTAAATAGTAACTTTCACCTGCCTTGAGGGATGTCCGAGGGTCTCCATCAACCACAAGCACTTTGACCTTCTCTCTCACGTTCACGGAGAAATAGAAGATGTCATCGAGCGGGAGCCGGTCTCCGGAAATTCTCACCTCTCCATCGATCCAGCCCGGGTGATCAAGAAAGAGCTCAAAATAGGCTTTTGTTTCCTGCCTGGCGTTGATCACCACAGACTTTTGATCTTTTTTGGTTCCTGAAAAAAAGAACTGGACAAGGATGTCTCGTGATTGATCGGAGAGATTGGACAGCGCAACTTCGATGCGAGCAGGAGCTCCCACAACGGCTTCACCTTCGATTAAATTCACTCCTTTGACAGCAACATTAGAGTCCCGATCTGGCCCGCCAATTCTAAGAAAGTTGACAGTTGTTTCAGATGATACTGTCCCGAGTTGGCTCAGGTCAAACCCTTCCCAATCTCCTCTGGCCATGTCGCTGATGATAAGGATCTTTCCGGGCTTCTTTATCTCCTTCAACGATTGATATCCCTGGTTCAAAGCTGACTTTGGATCTCCCTGGCTAAAAGTGAGAGGATTCCTTTCCAACTCCTGAAGAGCCTCCTTGCGTGACATCCAGTGGCTCGCTTTATTGAAGGAAGAAGTAGGAAGGAGTAGTATTTCACCTTTCACCTCCCCGATGATCTCTCTGGCTGCTTTTTTGGCGATGTCATAACGTTGTCCTTGATCTTCCGTATACCCCATGCTCATGGAGTTATCGAGGATCACGATCGTTGCCTTCTCATCTCCCAAGTTGAGAAATCCCGGCCGAGTGAGGAGGGGTTGAGCCATCAACAAGACCAGACCCATCACAGCCAAAACCCTCAATGCCAGCAGGAGGAGGTGCTTGATTCGTTGAGGTTTTGCCATGACCCGCTGCGATTTGATGAGTAGTCGGACAGCAGAAAATCTTCTGGTGATGGCCTTTCTCCGGGTGAGCCGATGAATGAGGATGGGCAACACCGCCGCAGCCAGACCGAAGAGAAATAGGGGATTGAGGAAAGTTAGATTCATAGATGAGGCCTGAACTTCTCCCTCCAGGTGAGGTAATGGATCAGGGCCTTGTCCAATCCAACAGAGGTATTGAACAGGAGATAGTCGATGAGATTGGAAGCACAGGAAGCCCTATATTTCTCTATCAGCGATTGGATCGTCTTCAAATAGGCAGACCGGATCGAACGGGGATCGGTGAGCAGCTTCATCTCTTCTTCCATATCCTCGAAGAGGCTTGGCTTCTCAAAAGGAAATTCAAGTTCATCCCGGTCGAGCAGATGAAATACGATGACTTCGCTTCCCCTGGAACGAATCTGCTTGAGTCCCTTGATCACCTCTTCGTCTTCATCGAGGAGGTCGGAGATGAGGATCACGAGTCCTCGCCTCTTTAACGAACCAGCCAGATCCTGAAGCACAGAACCGACTCGCGTCTCCCCCTTCGGACTTCTCTCCTCCAACTCCTTCAAGATGGCGAAGAGATATCCGTGGGTCGCCTTAGGGGGAATCCTCTTTTCAATCTTATCAGAAAAGAGGGTCAGTCCAACGGCATCCTGTTGCTTCAACATCAAATAGGCCAGGGAAGCGGTCAGTGTGGCACCATAATCGAACTTGCTCCATCCATCCGACGCATAACTCATCGAAGAGCTGGCATCGAGGAGGATGTAGGTCTTCAGGTTGGTTGCCTCACGATACTCTTTGATAAAATAACGGTCGAACTTCCCGTAGGCCTTCCAATCCATACGACGGAGATCATCCCCTTGAGAATATTCTCGATGTTCCTCAAACTCAGCGCTCAGGCCTTTGGCCCGGGAGGGATGAATCCCGATCATCACGCCATCGACCACAAAGCGAGCCCTCAGATGAAGCGTCTTCAGTTTAGCCAATACCTTTGGATCAAAATGATTCAAGGTTTAACCTCTTCGAGGAGACGGCTGATGATATCGAGTGAAGAGATCCCCTCTGCCTGGGCTTTAAAGTTAACAATAACTCTGTGTCTCAGGATCGAGGTGGCCACTGCCTTCACATCCTCAATGGATGCCACATATCTCCCATGCATAATGGCTCTGGCCTTGGCAGATAGGACCAGATGTTGGGAGGCCCTGGGCCCTGCCCCCCACTCCACCCAATCCTTCACAAAGGGAAGACCATCCGTGCCTTTGGGTCGAGAGGAACGGACCAGCCTCACCGCATACTCGATCACATAAGAAGAGACAGGGACCCTTCTGACCAACTCCTGCATCTCTAAGATCTTCTCTCCATTGATCACCTTATCGAGAGTGGGTTGATAGGAAGAGGTGGTGGTTGCCACAATCTCCCTCTCCTGATCAAAAGGAGGATAGTCCATGCCGATGTTGAACATAAATCGGTCCAGTTGTGCTTCAGGTAAGGGATAGGTTCCTTCCTGCTCAATCGGGTTCTGAGTCGCCAGGACAAAGAAGGGAAGATTGAGAGGGTAGGTCACCCCACCTGCTGTCACTTTATACTCCTGCATGGCCTGAAGCAGGGCGGCCTGGGTCTTGGGGGGGGTTCGGTTGATCTCATCCGCGAGGAGAATGTTGGTAAAGATGGGACCCTTGAGAAACCGAAAAGCCCTGCGTTTACTTCCTGCCTCTTCTTCCAGGATATCTGTTCCAGTGATATCCGAGGGCATCAAATCTGAAGTGAACTGGATCCGATTGAATTGAAGCTCCATGATTCCTGCCAGGGTGGAGATAAGGAGCGTCTTGGCAAGTCCTGGGACGCCTACTAAGAGGCAGTGACCGCGACAGAAGAGGGCAATCAATATCTCCTCGATCACCCGATCTTGGCCCACGATCACCTTCTTGATCTCCTGGATGATCTCGCTTTTCTTCCGGCCCATTTCTTCAACCTGGGCCAATTCCTGATCCGGTATTTGTTCTTTGATCGCTGCTTCCATTGTTCTCCTCTCTGAATCCCATCCCCCTCCTGGCCTCCCCCTTCCCCGCCCCGGTCTATTGAATAGGGCGGGACCGGGGGAAGGGGGAGGAATTATGCGAAGCATGTGATGGTCACCCTCTCCTTCAGAGGAAGGGGCGGTCCCTCAATTATTCCCTCCCCTTCAGGGGGAGGGTAGGGTGGGGGTGGTATATTTATCTTTCACGCAGTTTTCTAGCAATCTCCTTCTCTCGGGCAGCAAGACCTTGCTCCCCTAACATCTCGTAAGCCTGACTGAGTCCTTGGTGGACCTCAGGATTGAAAGGATTGATCTGAACCGATTCGAGAAACGCCTCTTTGGCCTTCTTAAAGTCTTTAAGCTTTAGATGGATCTTCCCCAGGTTCGTGTGGGTTGTGGGATGATCCGGAGAAATCTCGCTGGCCCGATTTAATAAAGGAAGGGCCTCCTCATCCTTATGAGTCTGGATGAGGACAGAGGAAAGTTTGTTTAAGATGGAGATGGAATCAGGAACTTCTGAAAGGGCCCGACGATATTCTAAGACAGCAGCGCCCATCCTTCCTCTTTCCTTGAGTCTGTCCCCGAGGTGAGCCCTATTCTTTGCCACAAGCGATTTGATCTCCTCCATGTCAATACGTTCTTCGTCCGCCCTTCCTTCTTTGATCTTAAGACGACGCACATTGGCTCCGCCCATCTCCTTCAATTCCTTGGAGGCCAAAAATTCCTTCCAGGTTCTCTCAAATTCATAAAAGTTCAATCCGAGAATCTCTCTGATCGATTCTGTTGCGCCTCTGCGGCTCTGGGTTGACATATGCTTCATGATCTCCTGAAGCCCCTTGTAATCGGCTTTGGCGATTATAAATTCGATCGCAGAGGCTCCCTGTGCATAGGCTAGCTGGACCTCCTCTGGCGTCTCCAGTCTGACAACCGAGGGCTCCATCTTATCAAACGGGATCAGCCTTTTCTCTGCCAGGGCCCTAAAGAGGAGGCTCTGATTGGGAAGTGAAAGGTAAGAAGGACCTTGCCGCCATCGGGTCTCCTCATATTTTGCCAACCCTTCATGAAACCAGATGGGAGCCTTATTGGCGGTCATCTTCACGATGAGATAGTGGATATACTCGTGGCTGATGGCATCGAGCCAACGATAGCCATGGATCAAGGCTCCTGGTGATAGGAGCATCAGTTTATTAAATTTGGTGAGGCCCACGGCTCCGATCTCGATATCTCTTGCTTGGAGGGACGAGGCATAGTAGAAAGCCCTGGCATTGGGAAAAATCTCTACCCTGATCTTCTCCTTTGGTCGAAAACCATAAGATTTTGCCATGACCTCATAGGTATTTTCCAATGCCTCTTTGAGATAATCGACCAGGAATCCGTCCTGCTTCTCATCGAGAAAGATGATAAAATGGGGGCTCTCATATCTCTTAAAGGGAGTGATGACACCGATCGTCTCTTCAACAAAAAGGGAGAACCCTTTTCTCTTCTCCTCATCTCCTCCTGCCTCTATTGCAGACCTGATCAACCTCTGTGCCTCTTGGTAGTCACCCCTGTGAAAGGCAATATAAGATGCCAATTCGAGAAGTTGGAGATTCTTGGGCGCCTGACTCAGTTGACTTTTCATCTCTGTCCAGGCTTCTTCAATATCCCAACGCTCCAGCTTCGCCTCGAGAGACCGGATTGCCTCCGGTGAAATGGCTTGCGAGATGGAAGGAAAGAAGATGAAGAGAAAGATAATGACGATCGCTAATCTTTTCATTCTGCCAGACCCCTGAAATATTTCTCCACTTCTCTTCGATAGGGAGAAGGAACTCTTTCTTTCAAAGATTCCATCACCTTCTCTCTGAAGATCTTTGGAACTCGATAAGCATCTTTTGAAGGCGGCTCAAACTCCTCACGATCAATCCCGGTGAGGCCTTTCTCCTTGGGCCGTTTGACTTCTGGTTGAGGGAGAGTGGGTTGAGGGATCCATGGGCCGTAATACCAACCCGGTCTGGGATCGTAGACCAGAGGATAACCCCAGCGAAGCGCCTGCATTCGCATGGCCATCTGCTGGGCCATCTGTTGCATGGCCTGCTGGGATTTGGACAGCCTTCGGATAGCCTCCTGTTCTGGTGGCATGGCTCCTGGAGCATCTTCCTTTTTAAGTTTCTTTGATGCATCCCCCATGGACTCCCCTGCCTCTTTAAGGTCGTCCAGGATTTCAGTATCCATTCCAGGGAAAAGTTGAGCAAGCCTCTCCAGTTTCTCACTGATCGCCTTTGTCCTCTCTTTAAGATTCTCCTGTCTCGAGGAGAGTCCTGGAAACTTTGCCCTGGTTTCTGATGTCATCGCTTCCTTAAGGTCAGGATTTAAATCCTCTCCAATCTCTTTCATCTCCCTAATCAGTTTTTGGGCTGCCTCATTCTCAGAAAGTTCCCTCTCCAGTTCCTTCACCAGATGAGAAAATCTTTCTATTCTATCCTTTCCGAGAAGGCTTTCCATTTCTTCGATCGAGTCCGCTTGCTCATGGGGAAGAAGGGATTTCAGGCTCTCAAGGATTTCTTTTAATCGGGAGCGAGATTTGGAGATTCTCTTTTCTGTCTCCTCCTCAGCTCTTCTCCTCAATTCTCTGTCGATCTTCTCAGTCTCGGCGAGGATTTCCTTCTGCTCGGCCAATATCCTATCCAGTTCACCGGTCTGACGATTCATCTCTCCCTGAAACCGATCAAAGGCGTTCATTCCGGATTGGGCTCCTGCCCTTCCCATGGCAGCCATCATTTCAGAAAGGGCCTGAAGGAGTCTCTGGGCTGCCTCCAATGCTCCAGTGATGTCTCCTGCGGCAAGCTTTTTCTGCAATTCCTCCAGATCTTTGAAGAGGTTTTGAAGGTCAAGCCCTTGAAGCTCCTGGCTGTTGATGAATTCGTCAGGAAGTCCAGTGGCAAATTTACCCATAGCGTCCATGATCGAACGGAGAAGTTCCTCAATCTTCTTCAACTCTCTCATCGCCGCTTCCAGCCCTTCCTGAGTGAAGCGTTCTTTCAGGTCATGGAGTTGATCAATGAGGCGACTCTGCCGGTTTTTGATCTCTCTGGCCAGAGCTTCTAAATCTTTCATCCTTGCTCTCTTTGCCATCTCTTCGGCCAGGAGGGCGAGTCTTTCCATCTCCTGTGTCACCCTCTCCTTCGGTTCACTGGAAATCTTCTCTCTGAGGGAGCTCAGATTTTTCTTAAGAGCCTCGAAATCGAAACGCTCAGGCCTCTCCCTCATCTGTTCGAGATTTTGATCCACCTGCTTCAGAATCTCATCCATCCCCTTTCTTAAATTGTCTTGATCTCTGCTTCCTTCCAACTGATCTGCTAATAGATCTAAAAGACGATTCGCTATCTCCTCTATCTCCTCTCCCTCTTTCGCGGTCTGGGCCCTCTCATCCCTGACCAATAGGGTGAAGGTCCGGGAATATCCCAATTTGGGGCCGGAGATGGAATCGTTATCCGAGGCCTCAATACGGTAGAGCACCCTATCTCCAGGGGTGAGGGAGAGGCTGGACAGATCCCATTTGAATGTCTCAGGGCCGAAAAAACGATTGCTCAATGAACCCCTCAGGTTGATAAAACGTTCTACCCCTCCTATCTGATATCCCAATCGGATGGTCGTAATCCCAAAATCGTCCTTTGCCGTATATTGGATGGGAATCACCTCATCCCCTGCTATCTCCAGGTCCTGTGCCGGACTGATGATCTCTACCTCCGGATAATGGTCGGGGATGAGGCGAACCTGATAATGAACAGGATTGGGGTTGTCGAAACCAAAATCATCCTTCACCTTGATGGAATAAGTACCCGGATAAAAGACAAGAAGGCTTCCTAAAAGACGTTCTCCTTTGACCTGGAGAGGAATCTCACTCTCTTTATTCAGTATCAGTTTTCCTTCAATGACCCCTTTGGTTGTCCGTGCTTCCAGGTTGACGACGGTTCCTTTTAGGGCTTCAATATGCCCTTCCTCCTTAATCTCTTGAGGAAGCCCTGTGTAATCAGGTGGAATGAGAATGAGCCTTACCTTCCCTACTTCGGGTGGGTCCACCACCTGAATCTTATAAATAGAGGAGGCGCCCCGATTACTATAGGCCTGATACTGAAAAGAGGATTGGGTAGACACAATCCGATAGGAAAACTTTCCATTTCCTTCTGGTTCCATAGATTGGTGTATGGGCTGACGGCCTTCTGGTGAGATGGAGAGCATCAGTTTGTCTGGAATAGTCCCTGTGGCTTTGGCCTTTATTTCTATTGGAGTGCCGCGCGACACAATGGCCCCCCGGGGTTCAATTGATATGAAGGTTTCTCTCAAGGGGAGTGTTGATAAAGGATGGGCAAAGAGCTGGAATGAGCGGTCAAGGAACTGGGGATCGAAAGTTAGGACCAAAGAGAAGGTGATGATAAGAGGGATCAATAACCGGAAATGGTTGAGTGCCCCTTTCAGGTTTACCACCTGAGCAGGTTGAATCTGCCAAACCTCCTCCTTCGTCTTCTTCAGCTGAGCCTTGATCAATCCCTCTGAAACCTGACCGGGTCCCAGACCTCTTTCCATCTCATCGTAAAGGAGGAGGGAATTAATGACATCATCCTTCAACTGCGGGAACCGTTCCTCTAATCGCCTCGCGATCTGGACCATCGACGGCCTTGAAAAGATTTTCCATAAACCCAGAAAGAGGAGGACGAGTAATGAGAAAAGGGTCACCAGAACATAGATGAAAGGGAAGTAGGGGAAGATCTCTTTCAATTTAAAGATGAACAGGGTCCCAAGAAGGACGAGGATCAAACCGGAGGAGAGGAGAAGTAGAAATTCCAGAGTCGTGCGAAGCTGAAGGCGTATGGATATGCTCCGGAGAAACCCGGTTAGGAGGCCATAATCACGGTGAAGACTCTCTTTTGGTGTCACCGTCCCCTCCAGGGATAAATTACATTCAATTATAACACATGTTTCCCCTTCCGTAAGTTCGAATTAAACATTAACCATGATCGCATTCTGTAGGGCAAGGCTTTAGCCTTGCATTCGATAGAACTGATGCAGACCTGAAGGTCTGCCCTACATAATCGTTAGAGGAAAATTCCCAGATATTCAGTATTAGAATCTAATTGTAGCCACCTTGCCACTCGATTATAATGGGAATAGATAAGGGTTAATATATGGGAGATATTAAAAAAGTTCTCCTCACAGGGCGCCCGGGTGTAGGTAAAACTACATTGATTAAAAAAATTGCCGAAGCCCTGAAAGAATATCATCCTGTTGGGTTTTATACCGAAGAGATCAGAGAGAAAGGTATGAGAGAGGGATTTGAATGGGTCAGCCTCGATGGGAGGAGAGGGCTTCTCTCTCATAAAAAGATAAAGAGCCCTTATAGGGTAAGGGAATATGGTGTTGATGTCAAAGGATTTGATGATTTCCTCAATTCGGTTCCATGGACCGATCCTTCGACCCGCCTGATCATCATCGATGAAATAGGAAAGATGGAATGTTTCTCCGATCAATTCAAAAAGATCCTGAAGGAGGTGTTGGATTCCAAGAAGGGACTTATTGCGACAATTGCGATAAAAGGCAGCGGACTGATTGCCGAGGTGAAAGGGAGAAAAAATGTGAAGCTATTTACAATGACACCAAGTAATAGGGATTCTCTTTTGTCGGAAACCTTAAAGAACTATAGCAGTTTAGCCTTTTGAAACAATTATTCGAATTATAATCAGGAGGTGATCTATGGATAAAGACGTCATCGAAGAGTACGGGCACCGGGTGGGATATAGCGATTCAGAGATCGACAAATTTCGAGAGGGTGGGCATCGAACCAGACATGTGAAGCGACTTTCTCGGGCAGCCCAGCTTTATTCCATAGAGGCTCAAGTCATCAGATCCCGCCATTGCAATTCAGGACATACGGAAGGACAGAAGTTTATTCTCGATGTTGATGGCAATCTCATCACCAAGCTTTGCCCAAAAAAGATGTGCGTCTATCTCGTTTCGCAACTTCCCATACCTGTGGCACAGATCAACGAGAGATTGAGCGAGGGGCATGATCCCGCTGAATTCCATTTCATGCGGTATGTCAGGTGCCCAGATGTTGGTGTTGAATGCTTAGGATATGGTGAGGTCATGCTTAGGGTTCAGGTTGTTCCAAGAGTCAAATGAGGAAAAGTGAAGAGATTG